>JANWYL010000141.1 GCA_025056955.1 Sandaracinaceae bacterium
TGATAGGAAGGGGGAGGTTCTTGGGGAGGGGGAGTTCCAGGGGGAGTGGGTTGTCCTGCTTCTTGAGCGTGGGCTTTGCTGAAATTGAGCAACACGGCAACACAAATGAGCAGCGAGGTGATTCTCATGGCTATACCTTTCGGGGTTTTCGATATCGAATCGAAGGAGCTCTTCACAACCAATCAGTTGACAGCACTGAGCACACGTTGTGCCAGGCTGCCGAACAATCACAGCCAGCCTACGTGGGAGGTACACTCTCTTCAAGATTGTTTCACAGATCAGTTATGGCAGGCCATGTTGGCAGCTTTTTGCACGCTCGTTACCGCTTTGGCCTCGTGGGGCTGTGGAGCCAGAGCATCTCAAGTGAAGTCTGGTGCCAAGGGTTTTTCGATTGAAGCCGCTCGCTTGTTTCCGCTCCAGGAAGGATCCTCTTGGACGTACGAAAGCGACCCAGGAGATGGAAGCGGCCTGCAAATACTTGTGCTTCGGGTGCGTCGATCGGAGGGGCCGCGCTTTATGGTTGAGAGCCTGTCATCAGGGCGTGCCCGTACCTACGAGCTTCGAGAAGAAGGAATATTTTGGGTGGAGGAGAGGGCTTATTTGCTCAAGCATCCGATTGCAGTGGGTTCACGCTGGCAAGCAGCTCAAGGGAGGACAGCAGAAATTCTCAGCACGGCCGTGGAGGTGGAGGTTCCTGCGGGCCGGTGGGGGCATTGTGTCGACGTGAAAGAAAGCAACGCTGACTCAACGCTTGTGATTCACACCACCTACTGCCCCCATGTTGGGCCTGTGGTTGTTGAGGTGAGGCAAGCGCTCTCAGTTTCAGGAAAGACGATTGTCAGCCGTGCAAGACTTCGAGCTTTTGCACTCGGGCACGAAGATGTGGAAGATCTCTGAGAGAGGACCAGCGGATCGGGGTGGGAATTTGTCTTTTCCTCCGAACGAAATCTGCTATGAAATTGAGCGCCCATGAGCGGGAATTCGGTCAACGGCTGGATAGATGTCGGGCATTCCGTTGGAGAAGTGGCTTCCAACTACGACTCCGAAAGCATTCAAGTGCTCGAGGGCCTGGAAGCTGTTCGGAAAAGGCCAGGGATGTTCATCGGCAATGTGAGCGATGGCAGTGGCCTGCACCAGTTGGTTTGGGAGGTGGTCGACAATGCTGTCGATGAGCACTTGGCGGGGCACTGCAAGGAAATCAAGGTGATCCTGCATTCGGACCATTCGATCACCATCGCAGATGATGGGAGGGGCATTCCAGTTGACATGCACAAAAAGGGGGTGAGCGCGGCAGAGGTCGTGATGACCGTTCTCCATGCGGGAGGCAAGTTTGACAATCGGGCTTATAAGGTTTCAGGTGGCCTCCATGGCGTTGGTGTTTCAGTGGTCAATGCGCTGAGCGAGTGGCTTCGGCTCGAAATCAGAAGGCAAGGAAGGGTATGGGAGCAAACCTATGTGCGCGGTAAACCGGAAAAGCCACTCACACCAGTTGGAATAACGAATAAAACCGGGACCACAATCACTTTTAAAGCGGATTCCGAGATTTTTGATGACATCAAATTCGATTGGCCCACTCTCTACAATCGACTGAGAGAGATTGCTTTTTTGAATCCAGGTTTGCGTATCGAGCTCGTAGAAGAGGGAGGCGAGGGAAGAAGAGGGGAATTTTACTACCCTGGAGGTATTCGAGAATTTGTTGAACTTCTTGCGGAAAACAAAAAAGCTCTTCATCGAGTCATTCACATTCGAGGGAAAAGAGAGGAGACAGAGGTTGAGGTTGCTCTCGTATGGACTGATGCAATTGATGAGATGGTTTACTGCTACACAAACAGCATTCGGAATCGGGTAGGAGGCTATCACCTTGATGGTTTCCGGAATGCCATCAAGCGGGAAATAAACAAGTATGCAGAGCAACAAGGATTGCTGAAAGAGATCAAGAATACAAAGCTCACGAGTGAAGATGTTCAAGAGGGATTGACTGCAATCATTGCTGTCAAGCATCCAAATCCTATTTTCCACAACCAAACAAAAGATAAATTGATTTCAATTGAGGTAAGAGATGTTGTTGATTCAATTGTAAGTGAACACCTGGCTCGATTCCTCGAAGAGAATCCGAGCCATGCAAAGCAGATCGTTCAGCGTTGTGTGCTTTCAGCCAAAGCGAGAGAAGCTGCCAAACAAGCCCGAGCGCGAATCCATGCGAGAGGAGGTATCCTTGACCCAAACAACCTTCCTGGAAAGCTTGCTGATTGCCAGGAGAAAGATCCAGCGCGGAGTGAGCTTTTCATCGTGGAGGGAGATTCAGCTGGGGGATCAGCAAAGCAAGGGCGAGACCGTCGATTTCAAGCAATTTTGCCTCTTCGTGGAAAGATCATCAATGCAGAGCGGACTCATATCGAAAAGCTGATTTCAAATGAACAAATCGGCACCTTGATCTCTGCTCTGGGGATTACGCTTTCACCGGAAGGAAAGTTTGATATATCAAAATTGAGATATCATAAGATAATCATAATGACTGATGCGGATGTAGATGGCAGTCACATTCGCACTTTGCTTTTGGCTTTCTTTTATCGCCAAATTCCAGAATCGATTGAGCGCGGCTACGTATTTATTGCTCAACCGCCGCTATACAAGGTGAGCCGAAAAAAGCAAGAGGTGTTTTTAAAAAATGAGGAAGGTTTGAACCGTTTTATCACTGAAGCGGGGATCGAACGGCTTGCGGTCAAGTCCAAATCCAGTTCGAATCTTGTTTCCGGTGAATCGTTGCGAAAGGTGTTAAACGACATGTCCAAGTGGAGGCGCATTTTGCGCAACTTGGAGCGATGGTATGAGCCCGTGCTGATCGAGGCAGTGGTTCGCGCGAGCGGTTTAGATGCATCGCGTTTGAAGGACAGAGATTTTATTGATGAGGCTTTGGAGCGCATCAAGGCCTATGTGAGCGAGCGGGCTCCTGATCTTTTGCCCCTTGTGTTTCAGGTTGAACCAGATGATGAGCACACAAGCCACTGGATTCACATCCGCACGCGTGCTGGTGTATCGACCAAGTCAACCCTTATCGATCATTCGTTTTTGAGCGGAGCTGATTTTCTTCAGCTGCGATCAATTCACAAGGGCGTGGTAGAGCTCGGGGCTCCTCCATTTGTGGCAATCGAGTACGATGAAAAGGGAAACGAGGTGTCGGTTGAGGAAATTGGGCCCGTCGATGCCCTTGTGGAGTACATTGATGCCAGAGGTCGGAGGGGGCTTACGATTCAGCGTTACAAAGGCCTTGGGGAAATGAATGCAGAACAGCTTTGGGAAACCACCATGAATCCGGCCGCGCGGGCCCTTTTGCAGGTGCGAATTGAGGATGCGGTGCAGGCAGACCACCTTTTCTCGTTGCTTATGGGGAAGGAAGTGGAGCCACGTCGGGCCTTTATCGAAAAGCATGCATTGGATGTGAAGAATTTGGACATTTGAATTTAAAATGAAAGCAGCAATTGTTGTTTTTCCTGGCTCCAATGCAGATTGGGATGCCCTTCATGCCTTAAGGGAGGTGATGGGGTGGGATGCCCGTTTGGTTTTCCACAAAGAGAGAGAGCTGGGTGATGTGGACTTGGTGGTTCTGCCAGGAGGCTTTGCCCATGGTGACTATCTTCGGCCGGGCGCAATTGCCCGCTTCTCTCCAATCAGCGATGCGATTTTTCGCCATGCACGACGGGGCGGGTTGGTGCTTGGAATCTGCAATGGTTTTCAGATACTGACAGAGATGGGGCTTTTGCCAGGTGCGCTTCTTCCCAATGCCCACCTCCGTTTTGAGTGCCGAGATGTGTGGGTGCGGGTTGAGGGGGAAGGGCCATGGACCAAGGGCTTACAGGCCATGGTGCTGCGCCTTCCGATTGCCCATGGCGAGGGCCGCTACCACTGTGACCCAGAAACACTCGCCCGTCTTGAGGGCGAAGGCCGTGTGGCCTTCCGCTATGTCAGTTGTGATGGCAAGAGTTGGGATGAGGGAGTGAACGGCTCACTCCACGCAATTGCTGGAGTTTATAACGAAACCAAAAATGTTTTGGGGCTTATGCCTCATCCAGAGCGAGCGGTTGAAGCAACCCTTGGAAATCAAGATGGACGCCTCATTTTTGAGGCGCTTTTGAGATAAGTTTGGTTGATCGTGAGCTTGGCTAATAAGTGATGGATAAAGCTTTGGTTTCAAACAGAGGTAAAGCGAAAAGGAATGCAGGCACCGGAGTGTAAACTGTAAACTGAGAGAATAATCAAATAACAAACTTTAAGTCCAAAAAATAGCGTTGCATCTGAACGGATACAAAAAATCAAGAAATAAAATCAAGCGCCATTGCATGCGATTGAAATCTGAATGAAGCGCTTTTGCTTTACCGTTCTCCTTGCCCTTTTAGCCACCCGAGAATGCGACGCTTGGCTTCGAGCAAAAGAGGATGATATGGCTCAAGCTCAAGGGCTGAGTTCACCATTCGGTAAGCCGTCTTCCAGTCGCGCTTCTGCGAAGCCTCGAGGGCTCTCCGATAGTAGGCCCCAGCCATTGGCGACTGGAAGGGTGGCGGGGTGCTGCGAGGAGCCTCTTTTGTGGCTTGAGACGGTGATGAGTGCTCAGGTGAACGAGCAAGCTCGTTGAGCACCGAGTGCGGATCCACAGTTAGGCGCAACTCGCCTCGCGCCAAGACAACGTCATACGCTTTCCGTCGAATGGGATCGATGAGGGTTTCGTATGCTTCGCTGCCCCGCCGATAAATTCGCTTGGCCTCTTCGACGCGGGCGGGGCCTTGGTGAATGTAGCGGTCTGGATGAAACTTCAACGCGAAGGCGCGCCATGCAGCGCGAATCTGCTCCTCGTTGGCCGTAGGGTCCACGCCCAGCAGTGTGTAATAGTCCAGTTGATCTAAGCGGCTCGTCGACATGGCATCACGTGCGCCCGAAAAGTTCTTCCTGTCGCTTTCGCATGGAGGCAATTTCCTCTTCGCTCATTCCTCCCAAAAGTCGTATCCGCGTTGAGTATTCACGTTGGGCATCGAGGTCAATGGCACGCACTTCAAGGATCCCATTCTGGTCGATTGAGAAGGACACCTCTATCCGCACCCGACCTCGCTCTGCTGGCCGCAGAGGCCCGATGAAGAGAGAACCCAAAAATTGGTTTTCTTCAAAGCGATTTGATTCACCTTGGCAAATTCTGAGCTCGATCTCTGTTTGATCGTCTTGGGCCGTCGCAAAAACCCGGGAGCGTTCAGTTGGGATTGGCGCATTGCAGGAGATGATTGGTTGACAAAATCCTCCAGCCGTCTCCACAGAAAGGGTGAAGGGAGTGACATCCATAAGAAGAGGCAGGCTTCCTCCTTTCATGGGCAGTGCCCCTTCCAAATCTGCATCGCTCTCATCACCTTCTTGAGCCTCTGGTGTCGAATCGGGGGGAGGGGCAGGAAACTCAAGTGGAGGTGAAAAAGCCTCTCCACCCCCCTCGTTGAAAGGCATGTGGTGAATCGCCGTTGGCTCAGCGCTCAGAGGCTCAAGCCCAGCGTCATCTCCTCCGTGAGCTTCGTGAGAGGTCCAATCAGTTGTCGCAGAGAAGGGGACACCCTCTTCCCCCGTGGAAGGCAGTTCGGCATTTCCCATGAAGGGATCATCGAGGGCAAAAACAGGAGGCGGATGAGAATAAATGCCGGGGGGCTGAGCAGAAAAACCACGAGGCTCAGGCACGCTCGACAGAGCACTGTTCACCTGGACGCTTGGCAAATCGCTGCCACTGGCTTTGGGCTGTTCGGTTCTTTTACGAGCACGCCGAAGAGAGGGCCCTTGCTCCTCGACAACCCGCAAGGGTGGATCGATGGCAAATGCAGGCTGCCTAGGGATCTCCTCGCGCAACTCTTGGCCCTTGACAGAGAAAGCCGGCCTCTCCAAGCGTTTAAGCTTTACCCTTCCGATTGCTTTCTTGAAACGGGGTTGTTCACCGCTGATCGCAAACGCGTGAATTGCTGCTCCCTGGGCCACCACAAGATCGGGGTCGATTTCAAAGTGAGGAGAACGCTTGAAAAACTCCTCAACCATCGACTGGACCAAGGGCATTCGGGTGGATCCGCCGACAAGAACCACAGCATCGACTTCGCGAGGCCGCCTTCCAACCCTGCGAAGAGCGTCACTGACGATTTCAAGGGTGGAAGCAATGATGGGACGTGCCAGGGCATCGAGCTCTGAACGGGTGAGTTCAAAGGAAAAATCCACGTCTTTTCCGCGATTCTTAAAAAGGCCTTCGATAAAAACCTCAACGCTATCTTGAGTGGAGAGCTTGCACTTGGCCCACTCGGCGGCAGCCCGAAGCCGCTCGAAGGCTTGGGGATCGCTTCGGAGATCGTAGCCATGTTGCTTTAGGCAAAGATCCGCCATCTCATGGGCAATTGCGAGATCGATGTCATCGCCCCCAAGAAAGGTATCGCCTGAGGTTGAAACAACCTCGAACAAATCACCCTGTAAATCAAGAAGGGTGAAATCAAAGGTGCCCCCTCCCAAGTCATAAACTGCTACCCGCTCTGCACCTTCTTTGGCCAGCCCATATGCAAGGGTTGCAGCGGTTGGTTCATTCAAAATCCGAAGCGCCTCAATCCCAGCGATCTTTGCTGCTGCTTGGGTGGCGGAACGTTGAAGCTCGTTGAAGTTGGCTGGCACTGTGATGACTGCCCGATCACAAGCGTCTTCTAGTGCTTCTTCCGCCACCTCCCTTACCTTGCGCAGAACCATTGCACTGATTTCAGGAAGGGCAAAACTACCTCCTCGCACCTTGACGCGAACGCTGTTGTCATGGCCTGGCTCAAGCGCAAATGCGAAGTGCTGCCGGGCTCGCTGAACTTCAGGACTCCCAAAGGGCCTCCCGATCAGGCGTTTGATCGAATAGACAGTGTTGGCTGCATCGACCAGGCGGCGGTTACGGGCCTCATAGCCCACTTGAATTGTTCCGTCTGGCAAGAAAGAAACAACAGAAGGGATCAACTTGCGGCCATCACGGTCCGATAAAACGCGAACGGTGGTTCCATCTGCGACAGCAACGACAGAATTCGTTGTGCCCAGGTCAATTCCAACCGCAGCACCCATTACAAACTCCGCATCCAAGTATACTCTAGCTTCAAGTCTCAAACGAGCAGACACTAAGCTTTTCGGCTTTTGTTGGCTTTGCTGAGACTTTGCCTTGGATCAAAGCCAAAGATGAGGGTATAGTTCTTTTGTCGATTACCATGCGCCGCCTCTTATTCTTGATCTTTCTCTGGGCATCATGGGGGTGTGGAAGCTCGACCATCTCAACTCCAACACCCACTAAGCCGAGGCATTTGCAAGGGTGTCAGATGAGTGAAGAGAGGGTTGATTATGGGGGAATAAAGGTGGGGGATATGGTGATCATCAACAGGCATCGATGGGTGCGTGGTGATCCGAATTGGAGGGAGGAAATGAATAGATACCTGGGTCAGGAGGCAAAGGTTGTGCGTTTGTCGGGGGTTGACTCCCAAGGGTGCCCAGGAGTGAGGATTGATATCGATGGGGGACGCTTTTTTTGGAGAGTGCGAGACATTCAAAAAGTGGGTGAAGAGGAAGAGGCGCCATTCCCAGCTAAGCCCACTGTCTTTCCCCAAGAGTGTCGCCAAGCTCCCGGAAAGGAGCGCTACGGTCAGGCCACTGTTGGTGCGGCGGTGATGGTCGGGCGTCACCGTCCCGTTGATGGGCAAGACAACTGGAATGACCAGATGGATCGCTTCGTTGGACGCAGGGCCCGCATCGTGGAACAAGTTGGTGTTGATGAGCAAGGGTGCCCTGGGGTTCGTATTGACTTGGACAACGGGCAATGGTTTTGGCGCATCCGAGACCTGAGGTTGATCAGTGGAGATGAAGCCATCTCCCAAGGTGCATCACCTTTATTCAACGAACACGGAAGACCCGAGTTGCCTGATCAAGGAGATGGGGGGGGCTTGTTTG
>JANWYL010000142.1 GCA_025056955.1 Sandaracinaceae bacterium
AAAACGATGGATCGCCGCAAAAGGAGGCCGGGGGGGCAGAGGGAATATCCATTTTGCCACCCCAGAAAACCGCGCTCCCCGCTACGCTGAACCTGGAGAGCCAGGAGAATGCCGGCGGCTTCGCCTCGAGCTCAAGCTCTTGGCCGATGTGGGGCTCGTTGGTCACCCCAACGTGGGGAAAAGCACCCTCATCGCCCGCATCTCTCGTGCCCGCCCAAAAATCGCAGACTACCCCTTCACAACCCTCGTTCCACACCTTGGTGTGGTCGAGTTGGGTGAATACCGCTCTTGCGTGGTTGCAGACATCCCCGGCCTCATCGAGGGAGCGTCTGATGGTGCAGGCCTTGGGATCCGCTTTCTCAAGCACATCGAAAGGTGCCGCATGCTGCTCTACATCATCACCCTCGATCCTGACCCGAAGCGCTCCCCTTTGCGGGATTACGATGTGCTTCGCCAAGAGCTTTTTCGATTCGACCCTTCGTTGCTTGAGCGCCCAAGCCTGGTTGGTGTGAGCAAAATCGATCTTCCAGAAGTGCGAAAGCGCCTCCCCGCCATTTCCCGCGGCATGAAGCGCAGAGGCATCGAGCGGATTCACCCCTTTTCTGCAGTCACTGGAGAAGGGATTAAGGAATTGCTTCAAGCCATCGATGAGACCCTCCTCGCTCACCCTTCCCGACCCTCCCCTCGGAGCGAACCCCTTGAAACGAAGCCTTCACCTCAGCACCCGCCGGAAGAAGAGGGAGAACTCGATATCGAATACGTGCGGTGATGGTGTTTTCCCTCAGCCTCACGCTTCGATTGGGCCCTTTTTACCCTCACCTTCCGCACCAATTGCACCTTCTTCGGCGAGGGGCTCAACCGCAACCACCCTTTCCCCTTCTGGAACGCGCATGATGCGTACACCTTGGGTGTTTCTACCAGCTTCACGGATCTCGCTCACGCGGGTGCGGATGAGGGTTCCGCCGCTTGTGATCACCATGATCTCATCTTCTGGGTAAACCACCCTCAACCCAACCAGCTCGCTTTGCCGTGCGCCGACATTCATCGCGATGACCCCCATCCCTCCCCGCGAACGCTTGGGCCAATTCCAGATGCCATCCTCTCCGTTGCCATCTTCTTCTGGAGCTTGCTCCCCGCTTTCAACTTCCGGAGCACTTCCTTTGCGCATAAGAGGCGTTCGCTTGCCATATCCATTTGAACTGATGCACAGCACCTCCTGGCGCTCAGGGTCTTGGATGACGTCCATGCCGATGACCCGGTCGCCTTCGCGAAGCTCAATGCCCTTGACCCCTCTTGCCGTTCGACCCATCGGGCGCACCTCGCTCACATCGAAGCGAATCGCGCGACCCTTGGCTGTTCCAATCAAAATTTCGCTGTGCTCATCGACAATGCGTGCCGTCAAAAGCTCGTCATCCTCATCCACTTGGAGGGCAATGATCCCACTTGCCCGAATATTGGAAAAAGCAGAAAGCGCAGTGCGCTTGACGATGCCTTTTTTGGTGAGGGTAAAAAGATAGCGATCGTCCCTGTATTCCTCAACACGCACAATCGCTGAGATCCTTTCACCTTCGTCAAGTTCAAAGAGGTTGTGAACGTGCTTGCCAATAGAAGCCTTTGACGCAAGGGGCAAGGCGTAGACTTTTTGGGCATAGGCTTTGCCTTTGTTTGTCAAAAAGAGCAAATCATCGTGGGCGTTGGCCACAAAAAGCAAGATGACAAAGTCCTCATCCCGGAGTTCGGCGGCACGGGCTCCGCGGCCTCCCCTTCCTTGCGCCCGGTAGTCGCTCAAGGGGGTGCGCTTGATATACCCTCCATGGGTCACGGTGACAACCATGGCATCGTTTGGAACAACATCCTCTATCGATATTTCACCTTCTGATTCAACGATCTCGGTGCGGCGGTCATCACCATAGGTATCACGAATTTCCTGGAGCTCCTTCACGATGACCTCGAGCAACACCTTTTCATCACCCAAGATGGCCTCGAGCCGAGCGATGCGTTCGGAAAGTTCCGCATATTCCTTGGCGAGCTTTTCTCGCTCGAGGCCTGTGAGTTTGGCAAGGCGCATTTCGAGAATGGCCTTGGCTTGGCGCTCGGAAAGGTGGTAGACACCTTTGAGGCGAGCGGCCTCGATTTCGTGCTCAGGACGCCCTGCCCGGCGCAAAAACTCCTCAAGGCCGCGCAGGGGAATCTGCATAAGCCTTTCTTTGGCTTCTTCTGGATCTTTTGACTCGCGAATGGTCTGGATGATGAGATCGATATCGCTTGTGGCCATTCCGAGGCCTTCGACGATCTCGCGCGCCTCTTTGGCTTGCCGGAGCTCGTAGCGGGTGCGGCGCGTCACCACTTCACGGCGATGCGAGATGAAATGCTCAATCGCCTGCTTGAGGCCCAGCTCCTTCGGTTGGCCGTTGACAATCGCAAGGTTGACAACGCTAAAGGTGACTTGGAGAGATGTGAGCTTGTAGAGCTGGTTGAGCACGACGTTGGGATTTGCCTCCTTTTTGAGTTCGACAACCACCCGAATCCCCTCCCGGCTCGACTCATCCCGAACCTCGGCGATTGCGTCAAGGTGTTCACCCTTTTTTTCTTTGCTGAGTTGGGCGATGCGTTGAACCAGTTCAGCCTTGTTGACCTGGAAGGGGATTTCGGTGACGACGATTTGGCTCCGTTCTGGGCGGCCCGGGATGCTTTCGATAACGGTTTTCCCCCTCACAACGATGGAGCCACGACCGCTTTCGAAGTAACTGCGAATGCCAGAAGTGCCGTACACCACCCCCCCTGTCGGAAAGTCCGGCCCGCGCACTCCGAGAAACTCCCCCTCATCCATCATGAGCTCTTGGACGGTGATCGCTGGGTTGCGAATCACCCGAATCGTTGCATCGATGATCTCACGCAAGTTGTGTGGTGGGGCGTTTGTGGACATCCCCACAGCAATTCCAGAGCTCCCGTTGATCAAAAAGTTGGGTATGCGGCTTGGAAGAACGGATGGCTCTTTTTCGGTATCGTCGTAATTTGGGCGGAAGTCGACGGTCTCTTTATCGATATCGGCAAGGAGCTCCATCGCAATCCGCGCCATCCGCACCTCGGTGTAGCGCATGGCAGCAGGAGGATCGTTGTCAATCGATCCGAAATTACCCTGCCCATCGACGAGGGGATAGCGAAGGGAGAAATCTTGAGCCATCCGAACGAGCGCTTCATAGATCGCCGCATCACCATGAGGGTGATACTTACCCATCGCATCACCCACAATGCGTGCGGATTTTTTGTAGGGGCTTGTTGGCCGAACCCCCTGCTCAAACATGGTGTAGAGCACACGCCGCTGGACTGGCTTGAGCCCATCTCGTACATCGGGGATGGACCTCCCAATGATCACGCTCATCGAATAGGCGAGGTAGGAGGAAACGATCTCTTTTTCGATTGAAACGGGAAGGATCTCGCCACCGGGCATGGAATATCTCCAGGAAGCCCCGAAAGCTTGCTCCTTCAATCGTCCAACGGCAACCAAGTGTTCGGATCCTCCAATCACAATTTGCAAGCTTTTTGCGCAGGTGTTTCTTGTTCGCCTAGAAATCGATAGAGCTCGTTTGGGTGGAGCGTGGCATGGAGGCCCAAGTCCGAGATTGGAACCGAATCGAAGAAGAAAAGGATCTTCCCCTGTGGCGGCGGATGCGATATGCCCTCAGTATCTCGGTTTTTGCGCTCCTTGTGGGTGCTGTGTTCAGGGCATGGTTTGGAACAAGCTCAGGAGAAAAAGGGCTCAAAGACCCCCTTGCCCCCCTTGAGCGGAAGGGGCTTTTGAAAACAAGTGCCCTTCAGGAAAACTCCAAGCCTGCCCAAACCAAAGAGGAGCTTCCTCCAAAAGTCAACCGAATCGCCCTTGGTTTTCCGGAAATTTTGAGCGAGGAGCCCCCCGAAGCAGCCTTGATTTTGGCAAAAGCTGCGGCTGAAGCAGAGCATCCAGACCCCATCGATGGTTTGGATGAGCCAGCTGTGCGTCCCTCGCTTGAAAGGATTGCAGCCATGCTCCCTGCGGCGATTTCAGCTTCGGATGGCAAGGCAATTGCGCGCGTCGCCACCCACGATGAACTCGTGCGGGAGGCGATTCCCCAACATGAAGCGACCGAAATCGCTCGGGAGGGGGTCGAGGGAGACTATACCCTTCAGGTGATTTCTTTCGATAACCCGCAAGAGGCCCAGGCCTTTGCTGCGGGTCTCCGGGCCCGTGGCCACCGCGCCTTCGTCACCCAAGCTGAAGTCGAGGGCCGCGGGCCGCGCTATCGGGTGAGAATTGGCCCTTTTGCCACCTTGGCTGAGGCCAGGGCCTACCGCAGCCGATTCGAAGCCCAAGAAAGAATGAATACGGTCATCGTGAAGCGCCCAGAAGTCCACTAAAAGCGCTGGCGATAGAATTGTCACCATGGACGAATCGGTCCTGCATTCCCTTTTGCGAAAAGGCCAGCAATACAACGCAAGCGATATCCTCCTCAAAGTCGGCCAGCCGCCTGCCTTTCGGGTCGCAGGCGAGCTTCATTACCTTCAGGGCGATAAGCTCATGCCACAGCACACCCAGAGGCTTGCTGAAATCATCCTCAGCCGCTCGCGTTTTAAGCAAAGCATCGAGGAGCTTCGCGAATATGACACAAGCTACAGCGTGCCTGGGCTCGGAAGGTATCGGGTCAATGTCTACAGGCAGCGCGGTTCAATCGCAATTGCCATCCGAGCGATTCCACTCCGCATCCCAACCCTCGAAGAGCTGGGGGTGCCTCCCGTGGTGGAAAGCTTGGCAGCGCTCGAACGGGGGCTTGTTTTGGTGGTTGGCGCGGCCGGAAACGGCAAATCGAGCACCCTCGCTGCCCTGATTGGCCTGATCAACCAAACGCGGAGGGTGCACATCATCACCATCGAAGATCCGATCGAGTTCATTCATGCCGATGCGCTTGCCTCGATCTCGCAGCGCGAAATCGGAACAGACACTTCGGATTTTGCAACCGCACTCCGCGCTGCCCTGCGCCAAGACCCTGATGTGATTCTCGTGGGCGAAATCCGAGACGAAGAAACGATGGACATCGCCCTCAAAGCGGCAGAAACAGGGCATCTCGTCCTTTCAACCCTCCATACGCCAGATGTGCAGCGCACGGTGGGGCGCATCCTTGCCCTCTCGAGTCAGCCGGCACAAGCCACGCGGGAGCGCTTGGCTGATAACCTCAAGGCCATCATCGCCCAGCGCCTCATTCCCGGTGCGCACGGGGGGTTATGTCTTGCTGCAGAAATTTTGATCGTCACAGGCACGGCGCGTGAAAGCTTGCGCAAACCAGAAAGCAACCCACCGCTTAAGGACATCATGGAAAAAGGTGCGCACCCCTACGGCATGCAAACCTTCGAGATGCACATTCGCGAGCTCATCCGCCAAGGCAAGGTCAACCCCGAAGACGCTCGTCTCGCCATGGGATAGGTGAAATGGCACGCCACAAGGCTCCCCTCTTGATCGATTGGCCGAAAGAAAGGCGTTTCGTTCTCGCCAGGGCTCGTGGGCCTTTGGGCAGGGGAGGCGATGGGGATGGGCTTGGAGGAGGGAGTGGCGAAAAGGGGTAAGTGCAGCCCGCTTTGGCGGCTTACAACTTCAAGAAGGGCCTGGGTGTAGGGGTGGCGTGCGCTCTGCCCGATTGAAAAAGGAGGGCCTTCCTCAACAATCTGGCCTGCATAGATTCGGAATTCCGTGAGAAAACCAATGCAAAAGTGGAAGGTCATGGGAGATAAAGAGGCACGCAATCCCAAGGCGCTCCAAGCCTTTCCTTAAGCCATTCGAGGATTTGGCACCCACGGAAGGGTTCAAAGCCGAAAGCGGCTCGCTGAGCACGATCAAGCGAGGGGAGGTGGCAAGCGCCTGGGCAGTCACCAACCGCTAAAGCTGGCCCCGAGAAGGCTCATGGAAATAGCGGCAGGAGATCGAAGCGTCAAGACCCACTTCTGCAAGGAGGGCCTTCACCGCTCAACCCTCTCCGAAGACGACAAGCGAAAGCGCACGGCAAAAACCTCAGAGAGCGCCTCCCCAACCGTGCGCCGCAGATGCAAGGCAGAAAGGGGCCTTGAGGCACAAAATGCATCCAGGGGCGCCGAGGCCCAAAGCCGAAATGGAAAAGATCGATTCGCCCTCAAAATCAACTTCCCCGCGCTCCGGCGGAATCAATCCAACGGGCATCCGCCCCAAGATGGATTTCCCAGAACCGCTTTCGCCAGCAAGGCCAAGGATTCACCAGAGGGAATTCTCAGAGAGGTCCCTCTGAGCGCAGGCCTTCCTTCTGCCTTGGAAAACGCAGCCAATCGAAAGATTTTCCAGAGCCCTTTGGGAATAAGCCAATCGCTTACTGACATGATGACACGATGCCAGGTGGTAAGAAGCCACCTCTTGAAGAATGGGGGGCTCTTCAAAGCATTTGGGAGTGGCAAGATGACAGCGAGGAGCAAAGCAGAAAGCCTCAAGGCCACTGGCCAATGGATGGCATTGAGCCAGGGATCAGGGGAAGGCGCAAGGGCTTTTCTTCGAGCGACCTTGGGGTCTTAGGGCCCAAAAGCGTTCGGCCGCAGGGTGGCGAGGGGCTTTTTCAACGGGTTGGCCGGATAAAGGATGGCCATCTCATTCAATCTGAGCCATCGAGCCCAGGCGATGGGTTGGGAAAAGAATCGCCGCCCCCTCCTGCTTTTGGATCGAGCGGGGAGGTCCAAAAAATTGGCCTCAAGCCTTTGATCGAGCGAAGCCGTGGCCTCATTGGCGATAAGGAGAGCTGGGCGGAGAGCATGGCCATTGCAACTGCCACCCGCTGCTGCATGCCATGAGAGAGGGCATGAGGCAAAGGCGAAGCATATGCCCATGGCTCACGCAAACCAACCACCTCCAAAAGCCCAATCGCATGCTTTCGTGCCTCTTTCCAATCCATGCCCTCGTGAATCACCGAAGCCTCTACCACCTGATCGCCCACAGGCATCAAGGGGAGGAGAATGTTTCATCCACCTTCCGCGAAAGCAAGCGCCCTGGCGATCGTTCAAAAAGCCAGTCGGTTTCTCCCTCGGGAGGGTTGAAGCGGATACAAACCAGAACCCACCTACGCCTGGGAAAGCAATCGCCCAAGCAAAGCGAGGGCAGTGAGGCTTTTCGCGGGCCCGCTCTTTCCGACAATCGCGAGGGTTTTGCCTTGAAAGAGCTCAAAATCCAACCCATCAACCGCCTTGCGAGCTTGCCCTGACTTCTCACTTCGATTGAGAGGGCTTTGGGCTTGCATTCATGGGCCCCCCTCGCATGCGAGAAATTCCGATTCGAATCCAGGCGCAATCTCTTGGACGAAGGCATCCTCAGGGATCTCTCCATTGATTTCGATTCTCTGGATTTTAAGGTCCACCTCCACAGCCTTTTTTGGGAAGCGCATCCGAATCCGGTGGGGAAGTGCCACCCCTTGAGGAGTTGGACTTTGGCTTTTGGGATCGGCCACGAGGCGGTGATCGCTCCACTCAAACTCGAGTTCGATCTCTCCTTGGGGATTGCGCAGCCAGGCATGCCGAAGGCGCAAGCGCTGGGCTTCTGGTGCTGCCTTCTCATCACCCGAGCGGACTTCATAGACAAACTCCTCACTTCGGCCGTCGCTTGCGCGCCGACGCACCCGGTATCGGCCTTCCGCACATTCGATTTCATCGGCCACGGCGCTACTGACCCAACGAGGCGCTTCACCAAACAAAACCCGGACGAGAAGGCTCGCCTCCACAGGAATCCCCAAAAGGCGGGCCACATTTGAAGGACAAGGCGCTCCAACAAACCACCGCCCCTCTGAACGCTCCCAAAGCGCAAAACGCTTGCCATCGCTTGTGAGCGTGGCTGCTGGACCAAGCTGGGTCATCACATCAAAGCGCACCAGCGCCGGGCGGGCCACG
>JANWYL010000143.1 GCA_025056955.1 Sandaracinaceae bacterium
AAATTGCTCGCCCTGCGATTGCACCGGGACCATTTGCAGAAGATCGCTCAAAAAGCGCCTCGCCTCGAACGTCTTCTCATCGAAAATCTGGCAAGGCGAGTGCTTGCGGCAGTTTTCGATTGCCATCGGCTTTTCGTTGGCCTTTCTCCAGACGAGCGGAGGGAGTTAGGGCATCTTTTTGAAATGCGGCGCGGAATTCCACGTTTCCCTCTTTTTGTACGTGGAAAGGTGAGCGATTCCATGTATGTTGTCGTTACCGATTACCTGGAGGTGGAGCTCAGCAGCGGCCTCGTTGTCGTTGCCGAGTCGGGAAGCGTGCTTGGGGAGCGCTCGCTTTTGCAGCCTGGGCCGAGCGATATCACAGCGCGTGCTCCAGAAGGGGCAGTGGTGTTGAAACTGGGGGCTGATCAATTTAGGCGTTTTGCCGAGTCTATCCCCCTTTTTTGGCAGCGTTTGGGCAGGCTCGAAGTCTTATCAGATGCGCCGCGAAGCATCGGGGTGTTGAGTTGATCGGAACCGATTGGCCAGACAAAAAGCGCGCTTGGTTGCGGAATGGCAAAGGGCAGGGGAGATGGGTTGGTGATTTCTGCTTTTTTTGGATTTTGGCGAAAAGGGTGGGTGAACCTGGCCATTTCAGTACTGCTTTTGGTGTTCATGCCCATAAGGGGGGTTGCTGAGATCGAAGAGTCCTTGGTTGGCTTGCCCATTCGTTCGATCGAGATCGATGGTCCTGCCAGGGGCCAAGTCACGCCCAGCGCCTTGGGCTTGATAACAGGTGTTTCCCTTGATCGCGAGCGCTTGCGTCAGTGGGCAAAGGAGCTTCTCGCCTCAGGGCGGTGGTCGGACCTTCAGTACTTTTGTGAGCGCGAGGGAGAGGGGGTGCACTTGCGGATCGTGCTCGTGCCTCACGCGGTGATTGCTCGCATAGAAATTCAGGGAAGCCAGGTGCTTCGACGAAGCGATGTGATGGAGGCCCTTGACCTTCGCGAGGGAGGTGAGTGGTGGCCCACGCAGGAGGAAGCCGGTTTGCAGACGCTTTTGCGCTTGCTGAAGCGCCGCGGCTATCCTCAGGCGCAAGTCCGCTTTGAGCTCAGAGAAACCGCTGATCTCAACCGGAAAGTGCTTGTTGTTCACATTGCCGAAGGGGTGCCCTTGCGCATTCGATCGATTGTTCCGGTGCCTCTTGAAGCCAGCGATTCTCACGAATCGATTGCTTCATCGCTTTTTGGCATGTCGCTCGAGGAGATCATCGGTGTGAGTGCAGGTCAGGTGCTTGATTTGGAGGCCATCGAGGAGGGGATTCGCAAGGGTGAGCGTTTTTTGCGCGAACGCGGGTATTGGTCAGCGAGGATCGGAGAGGCACGGGTCGATTGGAAAACTGGGCTGGTCGAGATTGCCATTGCTCCTGGTCCTCGCTATCGCTTGGAAGTCGAGGGCAGTTTCCCCCTTGAGCGAGGAGAAATAGAGCGTGCCCTTGAATCTCTTTCGGAGCGCCTTAACCCAGAGGCGCTTGGTGGGATTGAGGAGCGGGTGGCCACGCTCTATCGGCGCTATGGCTTTCTTAGCCCCCGTGTTGAAGCGCTTGTGGAAATGGATCCCAAAGCCTCGCGCCAAGGGGATGGGCCTGACCCAAGGTTTGCACTCTTACGGATTCGCATTTGGGCTGGTCCACGCACGCGGGTGATTGGATTTTCCTTTCCGGGGGCCACCCATTTCTCAAGCGACTTTCTTGTGGACCAAGTGCGAAGCCATCTCGAAGAAGTGCTGCCACGCTCTGTTCCATTCGAGCCCGTTGATAGCGAAGTTGTCGATCGCCTATTATCGAGCCGGGCGCTCTCTTTCCGCACAATTCCAGAGCCCTTGGTTGCAGCACCAATCCAAGTGTGGTTCGAGCCAGCCTACCTTGAGGCTGTGGAGCATTTGACAGAGCTCTATCGGGCTTCCGGGTTTTTGGAAGCGCAGGTTGGGCCTCCTGAGCTCAGAGAGCTTGAGGAACAGATGGCGCTTGTGGTGATTCCTGTTTTTGAAGGGCCTCGCACCCTGGTCCATGATGTGCGGGTTGTTGGCAACAACGTGCTTTCTTCTTTTGCACTTCTTCAGGCTGCCGGGCTTCGGCGTGCTTCCCCTTTTTCTCCTGTTGAGGTCGAGGAAGGGCGCCGGCGGATCCTTCGCCTCTACCGTGATCGAGGCCATTTTTTCGCTCGTGTTGAGGTGCAAACGCGATTTTCAATCGATCGCAAGCGGGCAGAAGTGATTTTCAACATTGAAGAAGGAACCCCCGTTAGGATAGGGTCACTTGTGGTTGAAGGGGCTCGTTCCACTTTCCATGATCTCATCCGTCAGGCGTTGCGCTTTCGTTCGGGCGACCTCTTGCGGCCTGAGGCATTGCGACAGAGCGAGGAAGCACTATTGCGCCTTGGGGTTTTTTCTTCCGTATCGATTGCTCCCGTTGACGCCGATCTCCCTGCTCCTATCAAAGACGTACGCATCGCAGTGATCGAGCGCTTGCCTCAAGAGCTATCGCTTGCAGGGGGGATTGGAACAGGGGAAGGTGTAAGGGGAAGCTTTGAGTACACCTACCGCAACCTTTTTGGTCAGGCAATTTCGATTTCTCTGAGGGCACAGCTTGCGTTTCAGTTTTGGTTTCAGGACGAAGAATTGCGTCGCGATATCGAAGCGTTGCGTCTCATCGATCGGTTGGAGCGCCGCATCACCCTTGGTGCAACCATGCCACTCATCCCTGGCCTTCCCGGAATTCGGGGCGGGCTTGATCTTGTCCACATTCGTGATAACTTCCGTGACTTTGGCCTTGACAAAAACAGCATTGTATTGGTTTTAAGTCACCAAACTGATCCCACCCTCACTGGTTCTTTATCAGCTGAGCTTGAATACAACCAAGTTGGGCTCTTTCGAGGGCAATCGCTCGAAGAATACCTGGCTTCAACAACGGATCCTCGCCTTCAGCGGCTTTTGCGCGTACCTGCTGGCGCGTCGAGCCTTGCAAGCCTTCGCTCGGTCTTGGCCTATGATTCGAGGAACAACGCTTTTGTTCCAACCGACGGCTTCTACGGCTCTGCTGCAATCGAGTGGGGCCACACCCTTTCAACCGAGCGTCCCATCGACTACAGCCACTTTCTCAAGGTGACCATTACGGCCAACGCTTATCTTTCACTGATAGGGCGATGGGTGCTTGCCCTTCAAGTGCGGTTGGGGAGGGTGTTTCACCTCGAGCCCAATTCACGGGTCTACCCAAATCGGGGTTATTTCTTAGGGGGCTTCGATTCGTTGCGGGGCTTTTTACAGGATCAGGTAATCCCTCAAGACCAGGTCGATGCCCTCGAGCGCGCCCGACAAAGCGGGATGCCACTTTCAGCTGCGGCCATTGTGCGCACTGGAGAAGCTTTCTATCTCGCTCGGTCGGAACTCCGCTTTCCGCTGATCGGTGAGCTTTCTGGAGGCGTTTTTGTGGATGTGGGCAATGTGTGGGCTTTTGCCGATGCATTGAGGCTTTCGGATTTGCTTCGTCTTCGTGTTTCGGCTGGAGTTGGCCTGCGTTTTTCAACGCCCGTAGGCCCCCTGGCTGCAGACTACGGCTTTAACCTCACTCGAAGAAGTGATCAAGACATCGATGAGCCGGTTGGTTCTTTCCACTTTTCGATTGGCATTTTCTGAGCTTGCGCCCTTTTGTTTGAAAGATAGGTTTAAATCATTGCCATGAGCGAAAAGCGTTTTTATGAATTTATGTTTGATAAACGCATTGTGCGCAGGCTCTTGGAGAAAGGGCAAATCACCCCGGCTGACCACAAGTCCTACCTCGATTCCTTGCCTGATTGTGCCGCACAAGCCGCCTTTGTTGACTATGGCGACCCCACTTCTCCTTCTCATGCGGAGCGGTCGGTTCTCGACAAGGGCGAGGGCCAAGTGGAAAATGAAGCGAGGAGCGATGAAGACGAGTGAGGATGACAACCAAGAGGAAGTATTCGAAGAGGAGGAGCTGCCCCTGCCAGAAGGGGTAAAACTCGCCCCCATCGACTTTACGACTTTTGTGCTTTCTCTGCGAGAAACTTGTATGATTCAGCTTGGCGAGGTAAACGACGGGGACTCCAAGGCGGTTGACTTGGGGATGGCCCGCCACACGATTGAGATTCTCGAGCTTCTCGATCGAAAAACGAGAGGGAATCTGACTGGAGACGAGGAGCGGGTGCTCAGTCACGTGATCCATGAGCTTCGGGCGTGCTACTGTGCAAAGGTGCGCGCAGGCTAGGGGTGGTGTGGTTGTGGGGGGATTTCTTGGCTAAGATGCGCGCATGGCCCGATCGATTGTCGTTCGTCTCGATGGCTATGACCGCGATGCCCAACGGATGATCCATGGCGCGCAAAGCTTGGCAGACGAACGCAAGCACCCAGAGGTTGATCCCTTGCACCTTTTGCATCGTTTGGTTGAGCGACACGAATTTACCCAGGCGTGGATCCGGCGCGCAGGGGTTGACCCCCTGGATCTTTTGCTTGAGGCCGAGGCCCGCCTGCGACGCTTTCCAAAAATGAACGGAGCCCTTTCCTACCTTTCCCCCCGCATGCATGACCTTCTCGGCCGTGCAGAAGGGGAGGCAGCGCGCGAAAAAGCGCCTCTCGTCTCATGCGTTCATTTGATGCTTGCCCTCGCGCAAGAGAGCGATGGGCCGACAGGCGAAGTGTGGCGCAGCGTGGGCTTAAGCTCGACCATTCTTCGCGAAGCGCTTCGGCAGGAAGGTGGCCCGAAGATCCAAGAGGGGGAGGCAGCATCAAAGTTCGAAGAAAAATTTGGGAAAGATCTTGTCGAACTTGCCCGCCGGGGAGAGCTTGAGCCGGTGATTGGGCGCGATATGGAGCTTCGGCGGATGCTTCAGGTGCTTGCGCGGCGTTCGGGCAATAATCCTTTGCTTTCAGGTGAACGGGGGATTGGCAAAACAGCGATTGTCAGGGCTTTGGCCCATCGGATCGCGGAAGGCAATGTGCCTGCATCGATGGCGGGAAAGCGCTTGATCTTTGTGGAGTTGGGGGTCCTTTTTGCTGGTGCAAAGCTACGAAGTGAGGCTGAGGAAAAAATGCGGGGGCTTTTGTCTTTTGCTCGAGAGGCGGGGGATGTGATTTTTGTTTTGCCCGATCTTGAGCTTCTGTGTGGTGATCGCGGTCAGGCTGGCGTGGCTGCTCTTTTGGGGAGCGCGCTGGGCCGCGGGGAAGTGCGTGTGATTGGGCTTGCGACACCAGATGTCACAAAGCGTTTGGCAGACGAAGCACCTGCGCTTTTTCGGCACTTTGTCGTAATTGGTGTTGAAGCGCCAACAGTGGACGAAGCCGTTTCCATCGTCCGGGGGCTTGTGCATCTTTACGAAGCGAAACATGCGGTGCGCATTGCCGATTCGGCCATTCGCGCAGCTGTGCGCTTGGCGCGGCGCTACGTGCCCTCGGCCAACCTTCCTGAGGTGGCGCTCAACCTCATCGATGAAGCGGGGGCAAGAGTTCGGGTTGAGCTCGATGGCAAGCCCTTTGAGCTCGATGCCTTGGAGCATCGCCTGGCACGCCTTGAGGCCGAAATTCGCTCTCTTTCTGACGATAGCGACGAAGAAAGCCTCCGGACCAAGGAAGTCCTCGTGCACAAAGCTGAAGAAGTTCGCCTTCAGGTCGAAGCACTGCGGCGCTCGTGGCATCTTGGCGCGGAGCGTAGCCATGAAGTCAAGCGTCTCGAGCAAGAACTCGAAGAGGCGCGAAAGCAGCACGATGAAGCCTTGCGCGCAGGAGATCACGCCCGCGCTGGTGAGCTTTTCTTTGGGCGAATTCCTGTGCTCGAAAGGCATCTTGCCGAGCTTCGAGCAGGCCTACAGCATGTGCCTTCTCGAAGCGAGCGGGTCACTGAGGCCGACGTGGCCGATGTCATCTCGATGTGGACTGGGGTGCCTGTGAGCCGCCTCCTCCAGAGCGAACAGGAGCGGCTTTTGCGCATGGAGGAACATCTGGCCGAGCGGGTGGTTGGTCAGCGTCATGCCCTCGAGGCCTTGGCCCGCGCCATCCGGCGGGGACGAGTGGGCTTGCGCGATCCGCGAAGACCGATTGGGAGTTTTCTTTTCCTAGGGCCCACGGGGGTTGGAAAAACGGAGTTGGCGAAGGCCTTGGCGGAATTTCTCTTTGACGATGAAGCTGCCCTCACTCGACTTGACATGAGTGAATTCATGGAAAAGCACATGGTGGCTCGTCTGCTTGGCGCCCCACCGGGCTATGTCGACAGCGAAGCGGGTGGCTTTCTCACCGAGGCTGTGCGCAGGCGTCCCTACAGCGTTCTCCTCTTTGACGAGATGGAGAAAGCCCATCCCGATGTTTTCAACATCCTCCTCCAGGTGCTTGACGATGGAAGGCTCACCGACTCGCGTGGCCAAGTCGCTCACTTTGCGGACACAGTCATCATCATGACCAGCAATGTCGGAAGCCGAGCCATTCTCGAGCGGGTCCTTGGAGAGGGGCAGGACAAAGCCTTCGGCCCAAAAGAATTGCGGAGCCTTGTTGAGCCTGAGCTCCATGCCCATTTTCGTCCTGAGTTTTTGAACCGAATCGATGAAATCCTCGTCTTTGAGCCCCTTGGAAAAAAAGAACTGCGCAGCATTTTGGAAATCCAGCTCCGAAACATCCGGAACATGCTTGCCGAGCGAGGCATCGGGCTTGAACTCAGCGACAAGGCCAAAGAGCGCCTTGTCGAGCTTGGCCACGATCCCGCTTTTGGCGCGCGTCCCCTCCGCCGGGCCTTGGTCAAGCACATCCAAGACCCCTTGGCCGAAGCCATCCTTCGCAAAGGGTCCAAAGCAGGTGAGCTGATCTTTGTTGATCTCGACGAAAGCGGCAATTTTTGCTTCCAGTCGATCAACCGGGTAAATGAAGCTATGGTGAAGCCACTGAGTTAAAAAAATCACGCAGGGTGTTTACATAGATCACAGAAGGTGTGGGAACACCCTGGGCTTTTACCCATGGTGAGTATGGTTCACCAGCAATTGGTAAATCGGCATGGCTTGCCTCGGGGATGCGGACGGTGCGAAGTGGTATGCGTGCCCTTTGCTCAAGGAGGGCCAGTTGACGAGGGGGTACAACGCGATCGCGCAGGCCATGGAAAAGCAGAATCGGAAAGCTTGGGAAGCGCTCAAGGCGAGCGCAGGCGTCAAAGCGCATCTTGGAAACGATGAAGCCGGGGATCTTCAAAAAAGTTGCATCTCTCGCCATCTCTTCGATTGAACACCAACCGTTTTCACCAATAAGTGCCAGTGGCGCTTGCACGGGTGATGATGGATTTTTTTCGCGCTCCTCTAGGGTGCGACCGACCACCTCAAAGGCGATGGCGCTTCCCATTGAAAAACCATAGTGGGTGATCTTGTGCGCATCGATGTCTTCTCGTTGCGAAAGCATTCTGAGGACAGCCAGGCCTGCCCGATAACACCCTTCCTCTGATGGAGAACCTTCTGAGAGACCAAATCCCGGGTAGTCGTAGATCACCACATGGAAGCCAATCTCCCACAAACGTTCGGCGCGATCCCAAAAGCGGCCCAGGTGTGGACCGTTTCCGTGAGAATAGAGGATTGTCGCAGTGGCGCCGTTCCGATGCGCAAATACCCAGTGGATCGGGGTGCCATCGTCGAGCGCGATAAAGCCCTCGTCACGGTCGGCGGCCGGGACGATCGAAGCATGCGGAGCGGTGAGATCGCCATCGAGCTCCGGCGGGGCGGGATGATCCCATCTGTAATCATCGATCCGCTCACCGGCAAAGAA
>JANWYL010000144.1 GCA_025056955.1 Sandaracinaceae bacterium
GTTTTCTTTGCTTCTTGTGACGCGCAAAAGCGATCCCTGGGCGAAGGGGCTTGAGGCTTTGCGCGGAAAGCGCATTGGGGCCTTGACGAATTCATTGGCCTGGGAGCGGCTCTTGGGCCGAGGTTTTCAACCCATTCCCTATGAAGGAAGCGACGAACCTTACCTCGATCTTCGGAAGGGCCGAATCGATGGTGTTCTTTTCGACGACATCGTTGCGCATCGCTATGGGTTGGTTTACGAGGACTTGCATGCGGTCGAGCGGGTGGGCGATGGACACTATGCGATTGCGTGTCGGAAGAGCGATGTCGAGCTGTGCGAGGCCATCGATCAAGCCCTGGCCGCGCTCATCTCGGAGGGTGTTCTCCGTGAAATTCTCAAAAAGTGGAAGCTCGACAACGAAAGACAGGAAAGCCTTGAGGCATGGGATTTTCTGCAAACAGAGGCCAAAAAACAGGCAAAGCGCTTTTTTGAAAGGTCGCATTTTGTGGCTTTCCTTCAGGCCAGTGTGGTGACGGTTTTGATTTCGACATTGGCCATGGCCGTGGCAATTGTGCTTGGCCTTGGGCTTTGCCTCGCAAGGCTCTACGGCCCTTTTTGGCTTCAATTGGCAGCAAGCGCCTACATTGAAATTTGGCGGGGGACACCTGTTTTGTTGCAGCTTTACGTTCTGTACTTTGGACTTATGCCAGCCATGCGCTCTGCGCTTGGAACTGAGGCCGGGGTCGAGTACGACCCATGGATTGCCGGTGTGCTTGGGCTTGGCTTAAATTATGCCGCCTACGAGGCGGAGATCTATCGAGGCGCGATCCAAGCGATCCCAAAAGGGCAAATGGAAGCGGCACTGGTGTTGGGCATGAGCACTTCGCTGGCTCTCCGACGCGTGATCCTGCCTCAGGCCTTTCGAATTGCGCTTCCTGGGATCACCAATGACTTCATCGCCCTTCTCAAAGACAGCTCCTTGGTTTCATCGATCGCGGTGGTGGAGCTCACAAAACGGATGACGATCGCAGCGGTCGATTTGCGGGACTACTTGGTGCCTGGGATGCTATGTGCGTCGCTCTACTTTGCGATGAGCTACCCCCTTTCGATTTTGTCGCGGCGTTTTGAAGCACACCTTCGTCGGGAGGAGGCGTCGGCGTGAGCGGAATGATCGTTTCTGTGCAGGGGCTTTCAAAGTCCTACGGAAAAAGGGCAGTGCTCAAGGGCGTTTCCTTCGAGGTCAAAGAGGCCGAAATCATCGCTCTTGTTGGGCCTTCGGGAGGAGGCAAAAGCACGGTGTTGCGCTGCATCGCAGGGCTTGAACCTTTCGACGAAGGCCTGGTGCGGGTGGGCGGGGCCGAGCTCAGGGCAGGGTCCCTCGAGTTGCAAAGAAAAAGCCTTGGAGCCCTCCGCAAGGAGTCGGGCTTTGTATTTCAGAGCTGGGAACTTTTCCCCCACCGCACGGCCCTTGAAAACGTCTATGAAGCGCCCGTTTATGTGAAGCGGATGCCCATCGAAGAAGCCAAAGCCCAAGCGAGATCGCTGCTTGAGCGCGTTGGGCTTCGGCACCGAGAAAATGCGCTGCCAAAACAGATGTCGGGAGGCGAGCAGCAGCGCTGCGCAATAGCAAGGGCCTTGGCCATGGCACCAAGGGTTTTGCTGATGGACGAGCCCACCTCGGCCCTCGACCCCCAGCGCGTTGGGGAGATCGCCTCGCTTCTTGCAAGCCTTAGGGAACGGGAAGCACTGACCCTTCTGATTGTCACGCACGAGATGGGCTTTGCGGCACGTCTTGCCGATCGGGCGATTGTGTTGTGCGACGGGGAGGTCATCGAAGAAGGTCCACCAAGCCGCTTGCTTTCTGCGCCCTCAGATCCACGGACGAGGTCCTTTTTGGGTTTGGGCTAGGGGCCTCGTCCCGAGGCCCAAAGGGCCCAAAGGTGTTTTCCAAAAAGGTGAAGGGGGTGGTGGTGTGCAGGAAGGGCAATCGTTTGCCCACCCTTTGCAACAATCACGTACCCATCCCCCTGAAGTTCCAGGTGGCCTGAGATCACAGTCAGGGCTGCAAGCCGTCCGCTTGAACAAAGGGTCATTGTGCCACAACCGCTGAGGAGTGCAACTTGGAGATAATCAAAAGGCAGTGCACCTTTTGGAGCATCTCGATCGATAAGGACTTGCCACATGAGGGGACCTGAGGGGTTTGGCCTTCCAAGTCGCCTAAAGGAGCGGTTGAGGAATGTTTCACCCTGGGCATTCCAATCCGTCACTTCGAGTGCACGATCCAGGTGAAGGGGGCGGGGAATACCCCTCTCGTCCAGTCGACCCCTTTCGTCATAACGCCTGTTCCAATCGAAGTAGCGGTAGGTAACACCCGCCTTCCCTTGCCATACAACCTGTGGCTCAATCAGGGTGACGCCACTTCCAATCGCATGTGGAACACCTGGAGGAACGGTGAAAAGATCCCCTGGTTCAACTTCAATGCGCATCAACCAATCGCCAAGCGTGCCTTGAAGTGCTGCCTTCCGGATCACATCAGGGCTTGCACCAGGTTGCCACCCAAAGCCAATCCATCCACCTTTTTCTGAAGCGATGACGTACCAGGCTTCCGGCTTTCCGCTTTCATGAGGGGTGAGTTTGGGATCGTCTGGCCTCGGATGAATCTGCACGGAGAGAGGCTCTTCTGCGTCGATCCATTTGAGAAGCAGCTGGGGAGCGAGGGGATCACCCAACCATCCTTCTGGATCACGGGAGATCACATCTGGCAGCGAAAGGCCATCTATGGTTTGAGAGGGAAACTCGGGTCCCAGCGAGAGATCCCACGCTTCACCAACTTTTGGTGTTTCTGTCACGCCTGGGGGAGGTGGTTTACCAAATTCTCGAATCAAACGATTCCCACCCCATGGGGTACGGGCGAGAGGGGTGTAGGTGCAGCTCCTCAAAAGCAGGGGGTTTGGCATTTTTGTTTAAAATTTGGTAAAGGCCCAGCTTTTAGGATAGAAGAGCCTCTCAAGGAGGCAACATGGATTCTGCGAGCCCGCCCCTTGTTGAGAGGCGCATTCACAGGGTGTTTATCACGAGAAACACAGAGTACCACACAAGGCGAGGTGTGTGTATTGCCGTTCGCGATCGGCGAAGCGGCCAGTGGATATGGGGTCACATGGCATTTGGCCACACCATCCAGGGTGCCCTCCGCAACCTTCCGGAGGGTGGTATCCGTCTCCACGGAGGCATGCCAGAGGTGGGAGAGTCGATTGTGTTTTGGGTGGATGGGAGGGATCTCGTGACCAGTCCAGTGATGGCAATCGAAAGACCACCCCGTGAAATCGTTGCCATCTACCCAGAACTGCCAAGCGATGGCTAGGGGAGTGGTTGTTCACCTCCACTCAAGGCTTGGGCGAGTTTTCTGATGTGAGGAACACCTGTGCCGCAACAGCCACCAACGATGCTCGCGCCAGCAGAGATCCACTCGATGGCGTGTTGAAGGTAGAGCGTTGCGGCAAGTTCTGGATCGGTATCAAGCGCCTGCCAGCCCACCGATTGGTCTGGGTGGCCGGCATTTGCATAGACGCCAACAGGCACATTGTGACGTGCGCCGACTTCAGCGAGGGCCTTGACGTAGGGGAGGGCGCGATCGAAAGCCACGCAGTTGACAAAGATGGCTTGGGCGCCTCGCCGCACCCCCTCCTCCGCACATTGAGCGAGCTCCACGGGGGAGAGAAGGCTTCCATCCGGGCCAGGGGTGAGGGCAAGCCAAGAGGGGAGGCCAGTTGAAACAGCAGCCTGGAGGGCGAGAAGGGCCTCAAGTGGGTGAGGCATCGTTTCAACCAGAAGGCAGTCTGCGCCCTGGGCGGCGAGCCAAGATGCAAACTCTGCATGCTCGGCTTTGCAAGCTTGGGGATCATCCTCCGCAGGGCTCAACCAAGGTGAATAGCAGTCCTCAAGGGGAGCAATGGAGGCAACAACAGCATGCCCGTGGGGAAGGGCACCACGGGCGATGGCGATGGCTTGGGCGGAGAGCTCGCGCCAACAATCACCCACTTGCCTTGCTTTGGTGCGGAAGGTATTGGCGGTGTGGATGGTTGCGCCTGCTTCAGCATAATCTCGGTGGATGGCTGCAACGACATGAGGCGCATCTCCATTGGCAAGGGCACTCCACGCCGGAAGGGGAGTTGGAACACCCCTCCGAGCCAGTTCGGTTCCCATCGGGCCATCGAGGATATGGACTCGGTGATGCATGGCCAAAAAAACAATCGATAGAAAGTGGGTGAGAAGAAAAGCCACTGTGGAAGACTCAGGTGATTGGGTGATCACCCGTGGATTGGGGTTGGTGATAACCTCGATAAAATATTAGCGAAACACTCACCAAGGGGATTGGCAAAGGTGCTTTAGGATGCGGGGATGATGACGGATGCGCTTTCTGCTTTTTCGTTGAGAATGAGCTCGATTTCTTGGCGATCGATGGTTTCTTTGTCGAGCAAGGCATTGACCAGCCGCTCAAGAAGGTTACGGTTCGCGCGCAGGATGCTGAGCGCACGCTCGCACCCTCGCTCAAGGATCGAGCGGATTTCAAGCTCTACCGCGTGCAGGCTCTCTTCGCTAAGCACCTTGGGTGCAAGTTCAGGCACCTCCAGAAACTGAAGCTGCGGAGGAGCGCCTGTCATGAGGCCAAGGGATTTGCCCATGCCAAAGCGAGTGACCATCGCGCGGGCGATTTCGGTTGCGCGCTCGAGGTCGTTTTGGGCTCCTGTCGACGCATCGCCAAAGGCGATCTCTTCGGCGGCTCGACCGCCAAGCATCACGGCAATCCGATCTTCGAGCTCGGCCTGGGTCAGCATATTGCGATCTTCGGTTGGGAGCTGGAGCGTGGCGCCAAGGGCGCCGATCGAGCGGGGGATGATGGTGATCCGGTGGACGGGGTCAGCGTGCTTGAGGTTGAGAGCGACCAAAGCATGCCCTGCTTCATGGTAGGCGATCCGCTTGCGTTCGGCTGGGCTCATCACGCGGCCTTGTTTTTTGAGGCCGAGTTGGATGCGGTCGACCGCTTCTTCGAAGTCGCGCGCTTCGACTTGGCTTGCCCCGCGGCGCGTGGCTGCGATGGCCGCTTCGTTGACCACATTGGCGAGATCCGCACCTGCCATTCCAGGCGTGCGCTTGGCGATGAGCTCGAGGTCAACGTCAGGGCCGAGTTTGATTTTGCGGGCATGCACCTCGAGGATGGCCTTGCGCCCGCGCACATCAGGGCGATCGACAACGACTTGCCGGTCAAAACGGCCGGCACGAAGGAGTGCAGGATCGAGGATTTCAGGCCGATTGGTGGCAGCGAGAATCACAACGCCTGAACTCGCATCAAAGCCATCCATTTCGACGAGGAGCTGATTGAGGGTTTGTTCGCGCTCTTCATGGGCCATCGAGCCCGCCCCAATTCCTGCCCGCGAGCGCCCAATCGCATCGAGCTCGTCGATAAAAACGATGCAAGGAGCCCTCTCTTTGGCTTGCTCAAAGAGGTCGCGCACTCTGGCTGCACCGACCCCCACAAACATCTGCACGAATTCAGAGCCTGAGATCGCAAAGAAAGGCACGCCCGCTTCGCCAGCCACAGCGCGTGCAAGGAGGGTTTTTCCTGTGCCAGGTGGGCCCACCAGAAGCACCCCTTTGGGCGGGCGGGCACCCAGGGCCTGATAGGCTTGGGGATTCTTCAAAAAAGAGACCACTTCCATGAGCTCAGCTTTGGCTTCGTCGATGCCCGCCACATCGTCGAAAGTCACAACCTGATCACGGTTGCGGTCGTATATCTTGGCATGACTTCTGCCGAAGGACAGCGGTCCTCCTCGCCCCATCCTTCGCAAAAGGAGCCACCAAAAGCCAATGAGGATGCCAATTGGGATAATCCATCCAAAAAGCAGGCTCTCCCACCATTCGGTGCGCTCGATTTCGCCACGGATGGATACGCCTCGCTCCTGCATGAGTTCGATGAGCTTGCCCTCGTCGATCTCTGGCAGGCGCACGGCCATGATGCGGCGTGGACGTTCACCAGGTTTTTCTTCACGAAGGCGGGCGATGAGCGCGTGCTCAGCAACGATGACTTCTGTGGTTTGCCCCGCATCGATGGCATTCACAAATTCCGACCAGCTGACGGTGCGGGGAGCGGACTCGCGCAAGGCCGTGATCCGCATGGCCCAGAAGAAAAAAAGCACAAGCATCAAAGCGGTAAGTGTCAGCGCATGCCTTTGTTCGATCTTCACAGCAAGCTTCCAAGATGCCCTAGCTTGACACAGAAGGGCCGAGATATCGAGGCCAAGCAGCAAGCCACACGACCACGCAATAAAAATCACCTACCTGTGCTTCCCCTGCCCCAAAATCAGTCATGCGGCGGTCAAGGAGGGCAAAGCGGTGGGAGGGGCTTCTCAAAAGGGCCTCCCAGGCTTTTTCGGCACTTCGGGCCCGGGCAAGGACTTCGGACACATGGCGGGCCTCGATGCCTTCGAGACGCAAGCGCTCTTCGGGGCCTCCTGAGGCATTGATGTGGGTGAGTGTTCCTTTTCCACAGATCTCCTGGGCGTAGCGCGCTGCGGCCCTGGCGAGGATTCGGTTAAGACGAAGGGGAGCAAGGGAACGCTCCCTTCTCAGCTGAGCCAACGCCTCGGGCCCGCGGATCAGATGGGCTTCGAGGGCTGGCGCGGCTCCTAGCCACCGCCACGCCACAGGTCGCGGCCCCCTGGCATCGGAGGCGAGAAGCTGAAGCTGAGCAGGAAGGCGCAGCGCTTCGAGCAAGACGAGGGTGCGATCTTTCCCGAGGCGGACAAAGCGCGGTTCATCGCCCTCCTCCCATATGAAAAGAAGGGGTTGCTCAAGACCTGGCGCGATTGTCCATTCGATCCGATTGCCTTTGACCGAAATCGAGCCCTCATAAGGAGCGATGGCAACCACGCGGCCCTCCTCCCTTTGAACTTCTCCGCAACGCATCGCTTTCTGGTCGAGGCCAAGGGAGTTGAGGTGAGGCTCCAAGGCTTCTTCTGCTTCAAGGCGAAGGATGGCCATCCATGGGAAGTCAGCGTCTTCAAGCATGGCCTCTTCCCAGAGGCTTTCTGCGTCTGCCCCTTCTTGAACATGCTTGAGGGCGAGCCTTGTGAGTGTGGGGTCTTGACAAGGGTGAGGGCTGGGTTGCGCCATTCCAGCGGATGCAATCCCCACCCCCACAATCAAGATCATGGGATTGGAGAGGGTGCACCAACCCATCGCATGGACTGGTCTGGAGTGCATCATTGCCACAGTATCGGCTGGGGGGTGTGGTTGGGCAAAAAACTTCTGGCCTTCGCCAGGGGCAGGCGATAGGATGGGTCTGTGCAAAAAATCGGCGATCTTTTGAATTATGCCCGAGACGAAGCCAATCGCGGCGAGCTTGCCCGTGCCCTCCACGCGTACGGAGCGGTCATTCAACTTCAGCCGCTCAACCTCGATGCCAGGCAGCGCGTGGGGGAAGTGCTCCTTGCGCTCGGACGCCCGCAGGAGGCAGCGATTGTCTGGACGGCGCTTGCAAAGCTTTGCACCCACGGGGGCCACCCACTTCGGGCGATTGTCGCGATCAAACTCCTTTCTGCCCTTGAGCCGGCGCTCGAAGGCCTGCTTCGGGTGCTTGCTGAGCTCTATGCGGCTGGAAGCCCTCGCCTTGGCAAAGGGGCGCGCCTTTCTGCAGGTGACATCAACCAACCCCTCCCTCCTTCACTGGACCTCAGCCGTCCTCCCCCCTTGCCCAACCTCATCGAT
>JANWYL010000145.1 GCA_025056955.1 Sandaracinaceae bacterium
GTGATCCTTGTCGGAAGCAAGCACACCCCGATTGACAGCGAAAAGGCCCGCGCAGTGGGAGCCGATGCAACGGCCTTGAAGCCTTACGAATCGAGCTCCTTCATTGAGCTCGTCAAAAACACGATCGCCAAGGCCAAGGCAGCGCCGCGCCCTGCCTTGCAAGAAAGCAAAGCCCCCCCCAAACCCCTCCTCGAACTCGAAGACGAGCCAGAAGTGCTCATCACCTCAGAAGCTGAACCTCAAGAAGCCCCAAAGGTGGCTGCGGCCAGCGCTCCTGCGGCCCAAAAGCCCCAATCGCCTCTTTCAGCTGGCCTGCGGGCCCCCGCCCTTTCCTCTGCCTCGCGGCCACCCCTGGGAGCGCCCACGGGCCCATCTTTAGGGCCAAAGCCAGGAGCGCCTGCTCCCACCACAAGCCCGCTTCGGGGGCCAGCTTTGCCAGCGGCCTCTCCTCCCAAAAGCCCCCTTTCCCAAGAACCCCAGGCTGGCCCTGCCCGCTTGCGTCAAGCTTCTTTTGGCTCTCCCCTCGCCCAGCGCGCTCCAACCCCAGAGCCCCTCGCTCCAAAAACACCTCTGGGCCCTGAGGAGGAACCAGAACGCCCCCGCGTCGAAGCATCTCCTGGAGCACCTCCTGAAGCGCCCTCTCCCAAAGCCGAGCCGCCTCCCAGGGCAGAGGCCCCGCCCCAAGCCATTCCCCAAAGCGCAAGCCCCCCTCCAGCCGCAGCCCTCCAAGCCACAAAGGCCATTGGCGCTGAACTGGCCTCAAAGCTCGATGGGCTTGAGCTCACTCCCGAGCAGCTCCAGGCCATCCTCGCCCTCACCCGCGAAGTGATCGAGCGCGTCGTCTGGGAAGTGGTCCCCGAACTTGCCGAAACCATCATCCGCGAAGAAATCCGAAGGCTCACCCAGCCAAACGCAAAAAATTGAGGCGGTATCAAAAGCGATACCTAACGGGCCTTTGGGCAAAGGCTTTGGGTGCTGGGAAGAGCGCTTGAAGCCGATTCAACTTCGTGTGGACGAGGTGGGGCTTTGCGTGCAAGTCTTTGGCTCGATGGACGAGCCTTTTGATATCGAGCGCCTGCCTTTGCACTTCGATTCTGCCCAGGCCGAAGCCAAGTGGGACGCGTTGTGGAGCGCGCAAAGGATCTACGCCTGGGATCCAAGCCGCCCCCGGGAAGAGACCTTTGTGGTGGACACACCTCCTCCCACGGTGAGCGGCTCCCTTCACATGGGCCATGTGTTTTCCTACACCCACACGGACATCGTTGTCCGCCAGCGCCGCATGCGGGGGATGAACATCTTCTACCCCATGGGATGGGACGACAATGGCCTTCCCACCGAGCGGCGGGTGCAGAACTATTTCCACATCCGCTGTGATCCGAGCCTTCCATACGAAGAGGGCCTTGTGCTCGAGATGGCAGATGAAGCGACGAGGCGCTCTTCCAAGCCTCGCCCCGTGAGCCGCCGCAACTTCATCGAGCTCTGCCACCGCGTCACCCAAGAAGACGAAAAGGCCTTCGAGGCCCTCTTTCGGCGAATTGGGCTATCGGTCGATTGGAGCCAAAGCTATGCAACGATTGATGCCCACTCCAGGCGCATTGCCCAGTTGAGCTTTCTCGATCTTTACCAAAAAGGCCTGATCTACCACAGCGAATCCCCTACCCTCTGGGACATCGATTTCCAAACAGCCGTGGCGCAGGCCGAAGTTGAAGACAGGGTGAAGCCGGGCGCATACCACGAAATCACCTTTGGTGTGGAAGGTGGAGGATCATTCACCATCGCAACCACCCGCCCAGAACTTTTGCCTGCTTGTGTGGGTGTATGCACCCATCCTGAGGATGCACGCCATCGACACCTGATTGGGAAGCGAGCGATCACCCCGATTTTCCGCGTACCCGTACCCATCTTCGCCAGCGAGCTCGTTGACCCTCAAAAGGGGACCGGGATCCTCATGGTGTGCACCTTTGGTGATCTCACTGACGTTGAATGGTGGCGCACCCACAAGCTCCCACTGCGCCCAATCATTGAAAGAAATGGCACCCTCAAGCCAATCACCTTTGGAAGCGATCTTTTCCCCTCTCTCAACCCCCAAAAGGCCAACGATGCCTACCGTCAACTCACCGGCCTTTCGGTTGCAGAAGCCCGTCGTCGCATCGTCGAAATGCTCCGCGATCCCTCCCATTCGGCGACTGGGCCAGATCACCAAGGTGGTGATTTTGCTCCCCTCCGAGGTGATCCCAAACCAATTCAACACCCGGTGAAGCACTACGAAAAAGGTGAAAGGCCCCTTGAAATCGTCCCAACCTGGCAGTGGTTCGTGCGCTTGCTTCCAAGCCCCGAGCTTGCTTTCGATCCGCGGGCTGCCTTTATTGAGCAAGGGCAGGCGATTCAGTGGTGGCCTGAATTCATGCGCGCACGTTACGAAAACTGGGTTCAGGGCCTCCATTCCGATTGGTGCATTTCAAGGCAGCGCTATTTTGGGGTGCCGATTCCGGTTTGGTATCCGCTTCGCGAAGATGGGAGCATCGACCGGGAGCATCCCATTCTGCCCCCACCCGAAGCCTTGCCTGTCGACCCGATGAGCGAGCCACCGCCAGGCCGAAGCGAAAGCGAGCGCGGAAAGCCTGGGGGCTTTGTGGGGGAAGCCGATGTCTTTGACACTTGGTTTACGAGTTCGCTTACGCCGCAAATCAGTTCGCATTGGGTCCTCGACCCGGAGCGTCACCGCAAGCTCTTCCCTGGAGACATCCGCCCCCAAAGCCACGAAATCATCCGCACTTGGGCCTTCTACACGATTGTCAAGGCCTTTTTCCACGAGCGCAGTGTGCCGTGGCGCCATGTGCTCATCAGCGGCTGGATTCTCGATCCTGACCGCAAAAAGATGAGCAAATCCGCTGGAAATGTCGTCACTCCTGTCCGGCTGATCGACGAATACACGGCCGATGGCGTGCGCTACTGGGCGGCTTCGGCCAAGTTGGGGATGGACACGGCCTTTGATGAGAAGGTCCTCAAAGTGGGAAAGCGCTTGGTGACAAAAATCTACAACGCAAGCAAGTTCATCCTTTCCCAAAAAGGCGAGGCAAGCCTCGAAGCCATTGCTCACCCCCTGGATCGCGCGCTGATCCATGAGCTTCGTGGCCTCATCGAGCGCGCAAGCCAAGCATTTGAGGCCTTCGACTTTGCGCATGCGCTCATGGAAACCGAGCACTTTTTTTGGTCGCGGCTCACAGACAGCTACCTTGAGTTTGCAAAAGGACGCGTCCGCGGCCTTCTCGGTTCAAAAGCGATGCAGCAAAGCGCGCTAAGCACCCTCGAAAGCGCTCTCGATGTTCTCCTTCGGCTTTTTGCCCCTTTTCTTCCCTTCATCACAGAAGAGGTATGGAGCTGGAAATTGGCCAAAAAGCGGGGCTTTCCCTCAATCCATCGGGCACCGTGGCCAGAGGTGGGGGAACTCAGCGCAGTGCCTTCTCCTGAGGATCCAGAGGCCCTCGAAATCGGCATTCGCCTCTATTCGGCCATCAACAAGGCCAAAACCCAAAGGCAAGCTTCTGTGGGGAGGGTCGTGCCCTTTGTTCAAATCGCTGCTTCAGAAGGGCTGGTCCAGCGGGTTGAGCCCATCCTCGCTGACATTCTCTTTGCTGCCCGCGTTGAAAAGCATGCGCTTGTGGCACGGCCTCATTTGAGCGAGGCGGATGGCTTTGTGATTGAAGCGATTGAGATTGCGCCCAAAGACATGCGCGAAGAGGCTTAGCGCTGCTTTTTTCTTTCGACAAAAAACCACCGCAAGGCCTCAACGGCCGCTTGGTTGGCCTTGATGCGCCATTCAGGGCGATTGATGAGAAGGACGCCAATTGCGATCTCTGGCGCCTCGGCTGGCGCAAAGCCAACCCACCAAGTGTAGCCGCGGTAGGGCCGATCTTCGCTCAGTGTACCGGTTTTTCCGGCAATTCGAACACCTGGAATGAAGGGACGGCCTTGGGCATCGTGGAAAGCCGCACGCGAAGTGCCACGGGTGACGGTGAGCTCCATCATTTTCGCAAGTGCTTGGGCCAATTCTGGGCTTGTCACCCGCCGAAAAACCCGGGGATGAGAGCGGTAGATGGTTCGGCCTTGCCCGTCGATGACGCGCTCAACAAGGCTTGGCGTAGGCATTTCGCCACGCCTTGCGATTGCAGCCGCAATCAGGGCTCCGTGGAGGGGCGAGAGGTGAGAATGCCAAAAGCCAGCTGCTGCCCGCGCACGCTCGAGGCGGTCTTCAGGGATATCGATTTTTGAAATGCCCACGGGAAGCTCAAAAGGCAACGCTTCCCCAAAACCAAAGCGGCGGGCCACCTGCTCCAAACGCTCCCGGCTGAGGTGGCGATCGGCCAAGCGGGCAAAAACCACATTCAAAGAAGCGCCCAAGGCCTCAGAGAGGGTTGCGCATTCGCGATCGAGGGGGCTCGCCTCGAGATGGGCAAGGACGATCCGGCGCTCTCCGCCGTGAAAACAGACGCGCTCGCTGGCGCTCACACCTTCTTCGAGCAAGGCAGCGGCGCTAATAATCTTGAAAATCGAAGCCGCTGGAAAGCTCGCATCGCTTGCCCGGTCGTGCCCATCGTTTTTTGGGTGACTGACGTAGGCCAATACCCGTCCTGAACGGGGTTCAATTGCCACAAATCCCGCTCCAGGGACAGCATATCTCGAAAAAAAGCCCTCCATGTGGGCTTGGAAAGAGGCATCGATGCTGAGGACTGCCGTTAAACCTCCCTCGAGATCAACAAGGTAGCGATCGTCCTCAATCCGGCGCTTCTTCCAGTCAAAGCCCTCCTTCCAGTTTGGCGCATCGCTTTTTTGGGGAGGCGCCTTTTGAAGAGCAGCCAAAGCAGAAGGAGGTGGAGCCCCCGGCCGATCGCTTTTTGAAGGTGCTGTTTCGTATGCTGCAAGGGGCGGAGAAAGGACCCAGCCTGCAAGCAAAGCCAGTGCTCCAAAAGCCCAAGCCCGAAAGGGCATGGGGCTTTTGGGCCTCCGATCCGATTCTGGACCCATGTGCTTTTCAGCATCGTTCTCCAAGGCCATGCTTGCATCGTGCACGTGCCTGAATCTCCCGTCAAAAAGCAGGAACTCCCAGCCCCCCTGGCATCTCCGCCCAAATTGACAGATACTTTTCAATGTGAGTTCCGACGAGCGGAGCACCGATCCTGAGCACACGGTTGTCACAACGATTGTTCCTGCGCTCAGAGAAGACAAGAAGCAGGCGCGAGAAGGTTGCTTGGTGATCATCTATGGAGCAGAGCTTGGCCGCCGCATTCCCCTAAACAGTGAATCCATTTTGATTGGCCGATCTTCAAAATGCGACGTTCAGATCGAGCAAGAAAGCGTCTCTCGCACCCACCTTCGCATCCAGCGTCTTGGTGGAAATTACATTGCAACCGATCTCGGGTCTACAAATGGCACTTACATCAACGATGTGAAAATCGTAGGTGATGTCATCCTCCGCGATGGTGATCAAATCAAGGTGGGGCAAACCATCTTCAAATTCATTTCAGGCGATAACATCGAGTCCGCCTACTACGAAGAAATTTATAACGTCATGACCACAGACGGCCTGACTGGCCTCCACAACAAGCGCTTTTTCGACGAAGCCTTGGAACGCGAGATCCAGCGCTCGAAGCGCTACGAGCGCATTTTTTCTTTGCTCCTTTTCGACGTGGACCACTTCAAGCGCATCAATGACACCTATGGGCATCTGGCAGGCGATGCGGTCCTGCGTCAACTGGGAAGCCTTCTGCGTGCGCGCGTCCGAAAGACAGACGTCCCTGCCCGGATTGGAGGGGAAGAATTCGCCGTGCTTGTGCCTGAAGTGCCTTTGAGCGGCGCTTTCAGCATGGCCGAAAAACTGCGGAAATCAGTCGAGGAAAATTGCTTTTCCTTTGAAAGTCAAAGGATTCCGGTGACAATCAGCATCGGTGTCGCCGAGTGGAACCCAAAGGTGCGCTCCGGAGAAGAATTGATCGCCACTGCCGACCAAAAGCTCTATGAAGCAAAACGCAGAGGCCGAAATCAGGTGGTGGTGTAAAGGATTTGCGCTTTTCACCGAGCCATCCGCTCATCCTCCTCTAGGGCAGTTGGCGTGCCTGAACGCCAATACCACCATTAAGCAAGCGCATCAAAATCCCGTGCGTGAAAATCTGCGCTGCCATCCGTGGTTGAAAAAGAAGGCATCATTTCACAGCCCCAAGCCCTTCCTCCATGCTTGCGAGAGTGGGCGGAAAAAGTAAGATCCACCTTATATGAAAGCAAGGGCTGGATTTGCCACGGGCAATTGGTTGTATCTCGTTCTTGCTGTCTTTTGGTTGGCTTGTGATACAGAACACGTGTTCGCCCAGCTCACTCCCCTCTTTTCTGGAACGCTCCGAGGTGGAATTGCGGTAGATGGGTGGGCTGGTGTTTCGAGCCCAACCTTTGAAACAACTGGTGTTTTTCGCATCCAGCTCCCAAGAGGTGCGAGGGTGCGGCAGGCCTTCTATGAAGTGGTTGCTCTCACCCCCATTCCAATTCCGCCTGGACCCGCAGGCCATCCCCGAAGGGTAACGCTGGGCAGAGCCCCACACCTTTTTGTGCGCACTGTTGAGGGAATGCCAGATAGGCTGCCAACCGGCGCCGGCGCTTTTACATGGGCCCTTTTTCAAAACGATGTCACGGAGGTTGTAAGAGGAATCGTTGGCGATTCCGCCCCTGGAGGGGTGATTGAAATTCCTGTCTCGGAACGAGGCGATGAACACTGGAACCACACCAGCTATCCCCAGTACCTTCAGCATCAACTGGTTGTGATCTATGAGCATGACGCCTCGCCCATGCGTTCGGTGATTGTCTACAGCGGCTTGATGGTGACTGGAAGCACCGAGCAAGTGATCACCTTGCCTCTTCCTGCTGCCAACCTTTGTCCAATGGGCTCCGAGGCAGGAGAACCATTTGCGGCAACGATTGGAATTGGTTGGGAGTATACCGGCTGCGAGGAAGAAACAACGGTGCGGATCAATGGCATGACCATCACAACGCGAGCAGGTGGAGCTGATGACTGGGAGCAACCTCACGATGCGCGCCTCCCTCGTCCTCCTGCTGTGCCTGTAGATCAATTTGTGGACGTTTGCGGACGTGCCACAGCTGGTCTTGGAACGGTTGGGTCCTTTGGTGGGAGCGAGCCAATGAGTGGCAGTGCCCTCGGCGCACCGGTTGGGCTTGAAGGCGATGTCTTTTTGGGCGCTCCCTCCCGTGGCCGTGCCGATGACGAGCTTTATGATTTCCGCGCCTTTGTTCCCGACGGCGCAACGAATATTCGCATCGGAATTATGGGTGATGGAGATGAGGTCCTCTCTTTGCTTGCTGTCCAGATGCTTGGGAGGCTTGCTTTAGGCGACGCTGACAACGATGGCCACTCCGACTTGGCGGAAGGGGATTGTCGAGTCGATAGCGATCGAGACGGTACACCAGATTACCTTGACGCAGACAGCGACAATGATTGTTTGCCGGATTCGATGGAGCGCAGTCCTGACCGCACCAATCCAAGATCGCCAAGAAGCCCAGATCAGAATTGCATTGAGCTGGGGATTGGTCCAAGTTGCGACACCACGCGGGGGGTGTGCAATCCCAACAGATGTGGTGACGGCTTTGTTGGCGGGCGCGAAGCATGCGACGACGGAAATACCTCAAACGGTGATGGATGCTCAGCATCCTGCACCATCGAATCAGGCTGGTA
>JANWYL010000146.1 GCA_025056955.1 Sandaracinaceae bacterium
CTCTCTTCTGTCTTTCGTTTCTCCATCTCACTCGCCCTTATTCGCCTGTGGAGTGCAACCCGCTACCAAGAGCACTTCTCCCTATTCCTTTTGGTTTTGGTTCAATTATCGGCCACCACCCTCCGCACCACTTCTGTGCTGTGGAGCATCGTGCTGCTTGGCTTCTTGGTGACAGGCCCCCTTCACCTCACTTTCGTCCTTTCCGCAAGCAATCTGGAAGCTTTGCCCGCCTCTGCCTTTCTAACGTCACCCCCCTTGCTTCCAACATCCCGCATCCTCTCGCTGATCGGGCCAACTGCCCTTTTTGCCCTTCTTATCTTCCTGATTTTTCCGCGCACGAATTCTTCCGGGTGGTCGCTTGCTCGTCACCAGGGAGTGTCGCTCACAGGCTTGAGCGAACAACTCAGCCTTGGCAACATCGGGCAAATCCAAAACGATCCTAAGGTTATTCTGCGATTTGAGGTCAGTCACAATAACCCCTTGCCGGAGCACCTCCCATGGCTTTTCCGAGCCGCCTCCTTTGAATCAACTGATGGGCATACATGGTTTAAGCGAGGTGACAACCATCAACATACCATTTATCTCAATCGATTAGAGCCACTCTTTCTCAAGCGTCCCCCACATGCTGGCGACTTGGTGATGCACATTCTCCTTGAAAGCATCGATCCACCTTTGGTTCTCATCCCAAACGGTGCCGTGGCCATCGCCTTCTCTTCCCCAATTCACCTAATGGTGCTTGAACAAGGTGAACTAAAGGCCCCCATCCTTTCGAAAGAACCAATCCGGTACACCGCATGGATTGAACGCTCAAAAACTCCTTCACCCACGCCTCTCCCCCTCATTTGCAATGATTGCTTGAGCATCCCTCCGGGCCACGAAGCGGTTGTCGCCTTCGCTGAAAGCTTGTTGCAAGGCGTTCAGGACCCTCGCGAAAAAGTCGCGCGCATCCTCAACTACATGCACTCTCCACCCTTTCGCTACTCCCTTGACATGAGGGACCCTGGGCAGCGCCCTCCTCTTCTCGCCTTTCTCTTTGATTGGAAAGAGGGTCATTGCGAATACTTCGCAAGTGCCACGGCCTTGCTTCTTCGAGCTGCCCAAATTCCAAGCCGTGTGGTCACTGGCTTTCGCGGAGGGCATTACAACCCCTACGGCCAGTACTATGGCGTAAGGGCCTCAGATGCCCACGCATGGGTTGAGGCATACCTCGGCGAGGAAGGATGGGTGGTACTCGATCCCACCCCCCCTGCCACCTCAGCGGTTCACCCACAAATGGGATGGTGGCTAAGATTGCAACACCTCGTGGACGCCTGGGAATGGTGGTGGCAATCAGCGGTCATTGAGTATCACCAAAACAGCCTCTCAAGAGCCTGGAAAGAATGGGCAAGTGGGCCGAGATGGCAAAAGTTGACCAAACCAAAAGCGATCGCTCTGCTGCTCACTGCCTCTGGACTTCTCTTGCTCGCTTTGCGACTCTTCCATCGCCCCCTTATTCCCAAATCAAGAGATCGCTTGGCTCTAATCCATGATGAATTTGAAGCACTTTTGAGGCTTTGGGGCTGTCCCCGCCCCCCTCACCAAACCCCCCTTGAACACTTGGATACCCTCAAAGGCTCAGGATTCCCAGACATCGACTGCGCTCGAAACATTGTCGAATTCCTCTATTCATGCCGCTACGGGAATACACCCCATGATCTCAAGCAGCTTGAGGCAGCAGAAGCGTGCCTAAAGTCTTTGCGTTCCAAGTGCCAGAAAGCGGTCGAATTGGAGCGCAAATCAAGGCTGAACTCCTTTCTAAGAGCAAAGGTAGTGAGAAACTTGAGAAGGTAGCCCTTTGACTTCGGTCCAACTCGTGCTATCGTCAAAACGAAATGTTCCCCCTCTCCTTTAGCATTCAATGACCTCCTCTGGTTTTTCCTCAAACTGCCCTGAAAACCAAATCAACACGGCGACCGCCGAGGGGGATCAATTCTCAAAAAAAACAAAGACGAACCGAGCCCAAAAGTGGGACGCATCCACCTGCCTCGCCTTTGCTGTGCGCGCACGAACAAACCACAGCCGAGAACGATGGGCCCAACGAGGTTTAGAAGATTCATCAGAAAGCGACCTTGAAGTTCGCGTTTTGCTGTTGCGCCAGCTTTATCTAGTGAGGATAGAAGAAGAGCGAATCAATGAGGCCTTGAAGATCGTGGACCAAATGGCACTGATTGGAGCCCTAAGGGACTTGGTCGAGCACGATCGGGCAAGGTTGCTATGGGCAGTAGGGCAAAAACAAGAGGCAATTCGCGCCCAGCGCTATGCTTTGCGTCTTGCGCCCCCAGATCGGCGCAGTTTCCATGGGATGGCCCTAGCTGCATTTCTGTTCTTTTGTGGTGATCTCGAGTCGGCGCTTCGGGCAGCCGTGAAAGCTGAACGTTGGTCCCATCGAGACCGTGCGTTGGTGCGTGCATTTCGTGCACTCATTGAGCTGAGCCTCAATCGCACTCCTGAGGAAATCGAAGAAATTCAAAGAGCTCTTTTCAAAAGCCGGTTGCGAGAAGGATACGGCCGTTACGTGCTTGGGATGATTGCATACCGATTGGGGAACCGAGCGCGCGCTGTCAAGCACTTGCGAGCATTCCTCCATCGCAATGCCAAGATCAGCCGAGCAAAAGAAATCACGCTCAAGGAAGAGCTCGAGTGTGCACGTTCGATTTTAAGCGAAGTTGAGGGAGTGAGCTAGCCAGGAATCGTTCAAAGGCTGCTGGTGTGTTCCTTGCTTATTGCCTCAAGCATGTTCGATTTCAGCGCCTCTGTGTTTTTTCTCGTCCAAATGCGATGGCTTCAAGTTTGGCTGGATCGATAATCTCAATCAAATCAGGTGTCACAGCGAGCGCTCCGGCACGCTCTAAAGAAGCCAAAGCACGCGAGATTTCCTCTCGCACTGTTCCAAGGCGAGCCGCTACAGTCTCGGTCGTAAGGTCGCGCACCATCCTGAGGTGTTCTTCTCCCCTGGCTTCGCGCTGACACATGAGGGCCCACAAAAATGAAGCCAGTCGAGCGGGCACAGTCCGAAGTGAAAGGTCAGAAACCAAAGCGACAAGGCGATCGCTTCGATGAGCGCGGAGATCAATCAAAGCCTTGAAAAGAGCAGGCTTTCGTTCGCCCAAAGCAGCCAAAACCTCATTGCGAATGAGAATGGCGCTTGAAACGCGCATCGCCACCGCTCCAGCTGGATAAGCCCCCCCATCAAAGCGAACACCGTCCACAATTGGACGGCCAGGCCGTGCAATGTAGAGGATCTGTTCTCTCTCTTCTTTGTCCCCCTGCACCTCCTCGCCTTTCGTGATCTTAAACTCACCGGTGCGAACGATAAACAAGCCCTCCGCTCTGTCCCCTTCTTTGAAAAGGTGGCCACTTCGTCCCGTTTTTCTGAGCTCAGAGGCCTCCGCAAGAGCCTTGATTTCCGCCTGCCCTAAAACCCCAAAATAAGAAATCGCTCGGAGCAAATCTTCGTTGCTTCGAGGTGCAATTGGCATGTCTCAAAACAACTACTAAGGTGCGCCTACCTTCGGATCACATAGTCATTCATCACGGAAGGCTGGTATCCATACACACGCACGTAGAAGGTTCCTGATGCAGTCACCCGCTCTTCATCACCAGAACCCGTGCTTTCAGCAATGACTGTGCCGTCTGCTCGCAGGGCCTGCACATCGAGGTCGCCGCGCCGATGGGCAAAAGACACAACCACCGTCACATTGGTGCTCCCAGCATCCACGCGATAAAAGTCCACATCCCCTGCACATATTCGGGCACTGATCGAACCGCCTGCCGGCAGTGGAGTTGCCTGGGCGATCGTGTTGTTGCCCCCTGCTGGATCGCAACCTGCCCCTCCTGGCTGCATGGTACAAAGGGGACGCTCTAGCCCTCTCCCCGTGATCCGATCACCCATCGCATTTCTCCCCATGCATGGCTCATCCTCCCTCCACGCACGCCATTCAGCTCCTCGACCAATGCGCTCGGCAAAGGCACGCCATCGACCATAACCATCACCCCCTCGGATCAGGTCTTCCGCTTCAGCACGAAACACTGTGGGCTCGACACACATTCCTCTGGCCGCTGCTTGGGCCTGCTCTTCCTCCGCATAGCGCATCACGATTTCGTACATTGAACGCGTTGTTGAATTCCAACAACACGTCCGAGCCTCGCTGTACGCCAACTCGCTGAATACCCGGTCTTCAAGGGTCCGGTAGCGGGCATCGACACTCGCTCGCGATTCACCAAAATACTCACTCATCACGGAATAAAGCTCTTGAAACGCATCCTCCCTCCGCGTGCGAGCCGAACAGCTCGCAGGATACATGCTCAGGTGAGCCCGTGCCTGACGAATCCGCTCGAGTGCTGCATCCCTTCTCATCTCTGGAGTCGGCGTGGCCAAGATCATGTCAAAGCGTTGAATGCGGCTTGCAACTGCTGCATGGTCTGTGTCGTCAATGAAGTTTGCTCGATCGCTGTTTCTCACCACGTTCCGCCACCTTCCCCCTTGAAGGACTGCCGTGCGCCAACGACGCAAGCCCCCTCCTAGAGCTGCATAGAGATCACCCTCGCTGTTTCGATTCCCGCTTCCTGCGTAGTCTGAGAGGAATTCTCGCCGTGCGCTTGCGCCCTCCTGCCAAAGGGGCTGCCTGCGTGGCATCGATCCCGAAGCAATCGCCACTTCAAATCGGACATCATCCAGATTGCGCCGACGGAGGATGGGCATCACGTGACCAATTCCACGACGCTGCCACCGGTGGAGAAGCACGTCCCCCGGTCGAAGCGACTCTGGCTTGGCGTGATACATGTTCGCCCCATCTGCCAAGTTCACACTCCCAAAGTAGAGAAGAACCAGGCGGAGAAAATAGCCAACCCGCTTGTTGAGAAAGATCTCGTCAAAGTAGGCACCAGCTCCCCGAACACTCCCTCCTGTCGACAAAAAAGGCACGGCGTCGTCATCGCCAAGGCGCAAGGTGCGCAAGCGAACATCGGTGGGCCATGGTTGCCCTTCTCTCCATCTTCCGGTGAAGTCGCTGAAAGCGGTCCGAAAAGTGGGGAACTGAGCGATGTTCTGCCCCCGCTGGTCAACAAAGCCAAAATGACCTGCAAACATCGGGCGATTGCCGCGTGAGTCCCAACCACTCAGGAAAAAGGGAAGCCCATACCACGAAGCGAAGGCAACCCTCAAGAAAATAGCAAACTCAGCACACTCCAAAGTGGGCGCTTCAAAGCTGCGCATTCCGAAAGGCGTGCGGATGCGCACGGTTTGACCAAAACCATGGCGAGGAATCACTTCCAGGGAGGCAATCCAGCGCTCGTATTTTTGCTCCCAATCCAAACCACTGTTTGCAGGCCAAGCAATTCCCGCTTGGCGAGCCTCTGGTGTATCTGTGTCAGTCCACTGGTTGCGAACAGCCCACACCTCGGTTGGAGCGCCGTTGGCCACAGAAGGCCCCAAGGCCTCTACCCCATCGGCCTTGCCTTCCTCAGGAATTGGGTCGACTGGATGATCGAAACCAGTCTCGCGTGCCGCCTCCTCAAAAGGCGTTAACGGCCGCTCTCCCTCACACGCCTGCGCAAATGCAGCGCTTCCAAACACGAATGCCCAGCGCCATGACCTCCACCACTGCCACCGCATGGTGACACACTTTAGTCATCAACCTTGCTTTTTCAAGGGCTTCGTTGACGATCGATTTGCAGCAGGAACACCCCGAAAGCGCGCATAGCTTTGATCTCGATCGCGAAAAATGTCTGCAAACAAGGCTTCAAAAAAAGCCACACCATGGGCAAGCACTGTCTCGTGGTTGGCTCTGGCAATGCGCTCCCGAAGAGAAGGAGTTGCAGGTTGCGATAACCAAAACTCGGAGGATGTTTCCGATGGGTCTACAAAGACAGTTCCATCATCGTGCCCCTTTCGCACTCGTTCGAGCACTTCCAGGCGAACCAGTTGGATCGTCGGATCAGGCGTGCGGCGGAGAAAAGGAATCAAGCGCTCTGGGTCGTGTACATCGGCCGCCGCATCTGGATGAAATGCCTCCATCGCCATCACCATTCCGCTTGCCTCAGCCTGATGGGCTTTGCGCAGGGCCTCCACAAAGCGAGCCCATTCCAAGCGATTCATCCTGACTCTTGGAAAAAGCAAAAGCCCGATTTCCACCTCCCTCATTGAAACAATCGCTTGCACCCTGCTCAAGACACCTGGCACATCCGGCTCTTCCTCCAAGCACACAACCTCGTGCACTTTCCCATCCATTCGGGCTTTTGCTGCATATGGGCACAGCCGAAAGGCCTCGACCACTTCGATCGCATATCTCCTGTACAACCGGATTGCTTCCTCAGCCCACTGCCTTGCAACACCAGAATCCAGCGGCTGTTCCACCTTGGCAGCAGACGTTTCGTCACTCATGCTCAAAGCAGAGCTTGCCACAAAAAGTGGGGTCAAAGCATGGCTTGGTTACGCTTCCTTACGATTGTCTTTGGGCTTGCGCTTTCGTTTGTCGTGGGCTGCAATTCCCCCTTGCAAGTTGAAGTCGCGATTCCTCCACGCCGCTTTGGAATCAGCGGAAGGGTTCTTCCCGTTCCTCCCGAGCTTCAAAAAGAGTCCAGAATTGCGCTTTTGCCGTGCACCGTGCTCCCATGCCCTGATTTGGAAAGCTGGGTTCTTGAGTGCGTTCATGAGATCTGTGACCCGGGTCCTCGAGAAATTGTCCTTGAATCCAAGGATGTCATCGATCTTGACTTGCTCCTGCGTGAAGAAGGAGCAGCTCTCCGGCTGATTGAAAGCGCCGAAATCACTCAAGCCTTCTACCGCACTGTAACGAATTCGCTCAATTTTTCTCTGGCCAAGATCGAGCTTTTCGTAGGACCGGAATCGGCAGCAGGGCTTGATGCACCAGGAGTGGCACGCATTGGGGTGATTCCTCCCGTGCTAGAAATGGCGCTAGGTGAAGGTGAGGTCCAAATCGATCACAATGGAGTGCAGACGCTGGCCACTCAATTGGCAAAAGGAGAGCGTAGGCTTCGATTTTTCCTTCGCACTTTTGTCGATATTCGACCAGGTGATCCCATTCCAGAAGGCCTGTGGGAAATCGAGCTTCGTCTCAAACTGCGCGTGTCTGGGCGAATCAAAGAAAGTTGAAATTATTCGAAAATGGTGAAAAGTTCGGATACACAGAAAGCCCATAACAGATAATTCAAAGACCATGGATTTCAATATGAGAAAAAGTGATAAGACTCTTAAAGCATGAAAAGTAAGAACAAATTGAGACAACAAAGCATGAACTCCTAAGCAAAACAATTATAAAAAGGTGATCGAAAAGGTGGATCTGTTCATGTGTCCGGTTCAATTAGGGGTCATCAAAGCGGTTCGCAAGTTTAACACATTGAGCTCGACCTCTTCTACTTTGCAGAAACGGTCTCAAAAAAGAGAAGTAGGCAGTGCAAAAAACATTAAAGCATTCATCCAGAACATCAACCCAAAAACAATCATCATGATAGACGCAGAATTTGAACCGATAACCATGAAACTTAAAAAACACAATCTTTGTTTTGGTTGGCAGCAAAAACACCGCAATGATTGAGAAAATAAAGTCTTCGGCCCCAATAACAATAAAATGGGGGACATAACGAGAAACAAAACAAGAGATTGGTGGGTGTGATATAACGGGAGAGGGGAATTTTGGTGACATCGCATTGGAGCCATTATAAGCCATTTTT
>JANWYL010000147.1 GCA_025056955.1 Sandaracinaceae bacterium
TTCAACCGTGCTGATTGGAGCCACAGTCGCACCACCTTGAAACCATCCCTCAAGCCCAACCTGCCCCATGCAGTTTGGTGCATTTCGTGCGGTCATGATGGTTGCATTCTGACCATCAGCAGATGCGATCGCACGATCAACTGCACCCCAGGCCCGCAACCCTGCACCCAGGCGCACCATAATGGCAGTTCCTGGGGCGAAGGTACGAGCGAAGAGCTCTGGATCAATGGCACCCGTGTTTGGGTCTGCCGTAAAACTTCGACGAAACGCCAAAAATTGCGTGGCAAGTCTCAATTGGTTTCCAACCCAATCACGCACAAGGTATGCGTCTCCTGTTCTAAAGTTTCCGGTCACTCTCAGCTGATCACCATGAGTACCGTTCCCTTCTGCAAAACCAGTCATGCTCCTCAGCGCTGCCATGCTAACCGGGCTGCGGTCGATCACCTCTAGCCCACGCACCCTTTGGGGAGGTTGCCCACAATTTCTGTCAATCAAGCTGTCCATTGTTGCATGCAATCCAGCCCTCGCGATGTCTCTGCGCAAACGGTCGAGCGCTAACCTCAGAGAGAGTTGCAGTTGAGAAATGCGTTGCTGCTCTTGGAAATGCCTTGAAGCAGAAGCGCTGATTGTGTAAACCGTCGTGATCACCAAGGCGCCTGCAGCAAGAGCAACCATCATCTCCAACAGGGTGAAGCCTGTTCGCCTTGATGCACCTCGGTTTGAAAAAACTCGGAGTCCCGCAAAGCCCCTCATGGTGCTGTTTGCCTCCTTGGACTTTCTGGGTTCCAGCGAACCAAAGTGCTTCCGCGAACCACGTGGAATTGGGTAAGGTCAATCGCTTCTCTTCCTGCGTTGCATGCGAGAGGGCCGCGAACACCTGCAGGACCACGCTTTCTCCAGTAGGTTCTGACATCTACCCTAATCGCACTCCCATTGTACACCCACTGCAAATTCACCTGAGTGCAAAACACAGGCTGAGGCGCACCAGGCGCAGCACTCGGATTGCCAGTGTAGGGCAGCACGTGAGCATCGGGAAGAGGAAATCGAAACGCGGGATTTGTTGATACTGGCTCAAACCACCCTGTTGTTCCAGTGGCTGGAATGGCTCGCAAGTACGAGGCGTTCGCAAGCCCTGCAACACCACCAGGCCCCCAACCCAAGGCATCCAACCGAAACCTTTCCAACCACATTTCAACAATCCGGCTTGCCGTGGCCATCTCTTGAGCCTCTTGATTTCCTCGAATCGCTGCAACTTGTATCCCAAGTATTCCCGTGGCACCAACAGCGAGCACTCCCACCGCAACCATCACTTCAACCAGGTTAAAACCGTGCCCCCGATGCTTGGGACGCCTTTTCACTGCCATACGGATGCACCTCCAAATTCTGGAATCATCACCCTCCTTAAGGGATCACCGGCATTCGCACCGTTCTCCATGCGCACGACCTCTACAACAACCGCCCCTTGGGTGGGCACAAAGGCCCCATTCCCCGTGAATCGGTCGAAGCGCCGGCCATCTGGCTCAAAACATGTTGCTTGCAGTGCGCCAGCTGGCGCAAGAGCCAGCCCTCCCAAAATTCGCCAGCTCACTTCGATCCCATGGCCTTGGCTCCTGGTTTCGTACTCGTCGAGTGGAACCACATCGATGGGTTGATCCTTGGCCACAATCATCTCCCACCACGAACGAGCACAACTGGATGAGTCACCTGCAAAGGTGGCGAAGCGCCCTCCATCAGCATCCTGCCACACCACTAGGTGAGCCCTACCGCTTGCAATCGCATTTGTTCGGGCATGGCGGAAAAGGCGCGCAATATCATGAAGGCAGCGATTGGTGCGCCCTATGGCCATGCTGCGGGTGATTGATGGCGCGGCTGCTGCGCCGACAATTCCCACAATCAGCACAACCACCAAAAGTTCAATCAGGCTAAATCCAAGCCTTTTTCGGTGGGAGGGCAAGAAAAACCGCTCAACGCGCGCATGAGAGGACACTGTCATCGCTCCATCCGCCTGAGCAAAGCCCATTCCATGGTGCAGCGTGCCCACGAGAGCAGATGTTGACACCCGAAAGTCACGCCAATCTCTCAGAAGTGGCGCTGCATTCCGTGCGAGATATGAAAAAAATGCATACCCCTCATCGGATCCCAATGCGTGCACGCACCCTCTCGAGCGTCTGCGCCGCCACCTCCCTCGCCCGTTCAGCTCCTTGCTTGAGGATCCTATCGAGTTCTCCAGGGTCATTTCTGAATTGAGAAAAGCGGTCGCGCATTGGAGCAAGTAGGGCTTCGAGGACTTCGTAGAGCTCCTCCTTGGCATGCCCCCACCCGTATCCTCCCCTTGCGAGTTTTTCCTCCATCGCTTTTGCTTCTTCGGGAGATGCAACAAGTTTAAAGAGTTCGTATACTGTTGACCCCTGGGCAACCTTGGGGGCTTCAAGAGGTTCAGAGTTCGTGACAATCGAGAGGCACAGTTTGCGAAGCTGCTTGCTGCCTATAAAAAGCGGAATGGTGTTCCCCTTGCTTTTGCTCATCTTTTGACCATCGATGCCCGGAACCAAGGGTGCTTCAGTGACGAGTGGCTCTGGAACAACGAGGGTGCCTTCTCCGTAGACATGGTTGATGCGTGTGGCAAGGTCGCGGGTGAGCTCAAGGTGCTGCTTTTGGTCTGCTCCAACCGGAACAACATCTGCATCGAACACCAATATGTCCGCAGCCATAAGGAGGGGGTAGCAGAGAATACCCGCATTGGGTGATTCACCCTTCGCAAGTGCATCTTTGTAGGAGACCCCCCTCTCCAGCTGACCTGTTGCCACAAAACAACTCAGTATCCAACTCAGTTCGAACACCTGCGGCACGTCTGATTGGCGGTAGAAAATGGTGCGCGCAGGATCCAAGCCACAAGCGAGCCAGCTCGCGGCAACGTCGTAAACGTACCCCCGAAGCGCATTGGGATCACGCACAGTTGTGAGCGCGTGGTAGTCTGCGATGAAGAAAGCGGTGCGATGGCTTTCAACCAAACGCAGCGCAGGTCGAATTGCACCAAAGTAATTGCCAAGATGGGGAACATGGGTTGGCTTGATGCCCGTCAGAGCTGTTCGCATCGCAAAGACATTCATGGTTTCTCCAACCTTTTCAAGGTGAGCGAGTGAGGCAACGAGTTGGTTTCATCGGGACCGACATCCATCCAACTCTCTGCGCACGCTTTGCACCAATGCTCGCTCCCGCTCGTTGCCAGAGCGTTCCGCAACCACGCTTGCCTCCCATGTGGCTTCTGTGGCACTCCTGCAGTCGCCAAGCAGCATGCGAAGCCTTGCCAGAGCAATCCTTGGCACGGTGGCCGTCGGATCCAGCGCGGCAGCTGCTTCGAATGCTCTCGAAGCACCCTCCACATCTCCCTCCACAAAACGGGCATGTCCAAGCTGCTCAAAAGCGCGAGCCCCTCCTCCAGTTGTCGCAATTACCACATGGGTCCAAAGGGATGAAGATCCGTTTTGTTGCTCAATTTCAAGCAGCATCACGCGTGCCCCAATCCAAAGCAAAGCAGCAACACTGCATGCCAAAACCAAGCGCGTGCCCCCCATCGCTAGTTCCCACTTCTTCTGCAACGTGGTCGGAGGGCGCCGCTTCTCAGCACCATTCCCCTTTCGCCATACCATGTGACGCCAAATCCCTCGCCCAGCAGCTAACCCCGTGACCAAGAAAACTCCGACGATTGGCAGCAACACCGAATGCAAGGGCGTGAATGGCCCCAACCACCCAATCGAAGCAACCGAAGCAAGCAAAACAGAAATGGCCATCCACAACAAAAGAAACACCACCAGGTGTGCAGGAGCATCCTTTTTTTGCAGGCGGTATTCAACCGATTGTTCAATCCACCATGTAAGGGGAATCACTGTACCCATTAGCAAAAGAGGAAAAAAACACGATGGAGCAACGCGTACCCAATAGGGAAGGCTAGAAAAAAGGTGCTTAACCGCCTCCATGGGCTTCTCGTTGATCGTAGGAGATTGCGAGTTGTTGATCACGTCAAGTCGACGGCATCGCATTTCTCAGTAGTCGATTTAGGCCCCATGTGTCCCGGGCGCGCAGCTGACCGAATTGCACACCCACTTGGCCATCACGCACCCATCTCACAAATGCGGGTAACTCTGACGGCTCCTTGAGGTCAGGCAGTTGAACACGAATCGTCAACGGGGTACCAACTGCGAAGCGGACCTCAGTGCAAACCAGCATGCCACCCAAACTGATATTCATCGTTGATGCTGGAATTTCTTGGCCTTCATAAACAATCGTCACTGAAAGTTGAACTGGGAATCGCTCGTGAAGACGCCTGTTGCGACTCATTCTTGAAAACCTATAGACACTGATACTGGTATCCCCATGAAGTGCCCTTGTGCAATATTCATGTGACCAAAATGGGAAACCGCAGACAAATCCAGTGGTTGGCGATGCTCGGATTTTGGATCGTGCCTGGAAGCATCACCGCCCTTTGGATCTCCCCAAAACCTGCTTACCCGGTGCAAGCCATGAGGCCGCGGCTTGTCATTCGTCCCACTGCAGAAGTGGAATCCCTAAGACGCCTCACTCAGATGGCCCAACAAGCAAAGGAAAGCGAAGAGGAAAACCAAAGGCGCGCTTTGTACGTGGAACAAGGAAGGGAGGAGTTCTCGCCGATTTCTTCCCCAGAAGCTGTTCACGGGCGCAACCAAAAGCTTGCAACACTCGCTGAGCATCTGGCAAGGCGCAAGGAAATAGAAAACGTCAGGGCGCGAGATGTGATTCGCATGATGGAAGCGCTTGTTCGCGAGGGGCCTCAGGATGATCGCATTGCAGAGCTTGGGCGCATGGCCTGGATCCTTGAACAGTATGGAGCCATTCGAAGAGGGCGACGTCTTGCACCTCGTGCTGTGATTTTGGCATTGCTTTTGGCTCGATGGAATGCAATACACAACCGCCCCTTGACAGAAGGTATGGATGCGATTCTTCGCTTTGCTTACTATGGCTGGCTGGCATTTGAAGCCCCTGTGCATGGCACTGACATGCGGGAAGAAGCGTTGATTGAGGCCATGCGGCTTGGAGCCAGGAGGGGGGTTGAACTTCTCGGATTTATTGAATTGTCCCGAGGCCAACTCGAGAGTGCAAGGCTAGCCTTCGAAAAGGCTTACGAAATAACTGGAAACGTTAGGCTCAGGAACTATGGTCTTGCTCTCTCAATGATGGAGCCTGATAGCTGAGAAAGCACTAAGCTTCCATGTTGCCATTGACTTGAGCCATAAATGAGGTGATTATAATGTATCAGTAACTCTTTGGGCGGTTGCTCCAATGCGCTTCGAGCTGAAGAAAGCCATGTTCGTTCTTCCGAATTTGTTTACGTTATCGTCCATTTTTTGCTCTTTCTTGGCGATACTAAGCTGCTTGGAGCAACCCACAAATACCTCAATTGAAAAGGTGGGCTTACTTGTTCTTTTCTCTTTTCTTTTTGATGCAATTGATGGTCGTATCGCTCGCTTAACAAAAACACAAAGTGCTTTTGGTGTTGAACTGGATTCTCTAGCAGACGTTATTGCTTTTGGACTGGTGCCAGCGCTTTTGGCCTATCGGCACTCTCTTCATCTTCTTGGGCCATTTGGAGTGTTTATAGGCTTTGTTTTTGTGGCATGTGGAGCGATAAGGCTTGCGCGATTCAATGTGTTGAGCACCACGAGATCCGGAACGCTCAAAAAACCGAACAAATATTTTTTGGGACTTCCAATTCCAGCTGCCGCGGTTTTGGCTGTTTCTTTTATCGTTGTCAATGGCTCTATAAACGCTCAATGGCATTCCGATCCACACCTGATCGGAGGGCTAATGCTTCTGCTTTCAACATTGATGGTAAGCACGCTGCGTTTTCGCTCTTTAAAAAGCTTTAAATGGAGCACACGGAAGTTTTTTATAGGTGCTTTGGTCTTAGGGATTGCTGGAGCAGTGGCAATCAATTCAAACCTTTTTCTTCCACTCTTTGTCGTAATGAGCAGCTATGTTATTTTTGGCATACTCGAGGCAGCCTTTGACATTGTCCGTCGCATTAAAGGCAAGCCCTCTGGCTTAACAGAGTCTGACACAGAGGAAAATCAAACGAATGACACTAAGGAATTAGCGTAATGATAAGCGTAATATGCGATAGAATTGTTTTTTGCTTTCCTCTGTCATCACGCCTGTATATCGAAAACGAAGCCGTCCTTCTCGGTCAATAAGGCCCACATTTGATGCATCGGTTTCAAAGCGAAAGGGGGGCTTTCGCATCATGCCTTGCCAGTCCAAAAGAATATCAGCTCCCCAGCGTTCAACAGCAGGGCGAATGAGGGCACGAACCAATGACTCTGGAACTGATCCAACGTCCCCAAGGTTTGCCACCCCGTAGAGCACAACCCGATCTTCAAGGTGATTGTCTGCGACGTAGCGCCGTAGCTCTCCCTTAAATGCATCGTTATCGTAGATATGTGCCTTGTCTTCATAGAAAAGCACAACCACTCGCTTACCTCGTTCATCTGAAAGACGCCTGTGGCCCATGATCGAAGGAAGGCTCGCATCGACCAGGGGAGCGTCCTCAGATTCAGGTGATGGTTGCTGGGCATGCACTGAGAACACAAGGAGCATCGCTACTGAGCCCACGCTCCATCGATAACCCTCTCGTGCCCGCATGTGCTTGTGTCCCATGGAAAGCAGGGTAGCACAGCTTACAACTCTTGCAGGCTTGTACAAAGCCATGCATCAAAAGCTTGTGGAGGCAACTGTGGTGAACTTTCCCCTTGGGCTCACTTTCGATGATGTGCTGCTCTTGCCTGGCTACGCAGATTTTCTCCCGACAGAAGCCGATGTATGTACCCGCCTCACTCAACAACTGATATTGCCAATACCTCTCATCAGCGCTGCCATGGACACGGTCACAGAGTGGCGAACAGCGGTTGCATTGGCTCGCGAAGGGGGCATCGGCGTGATTCACCGCAACCTCACACCTCAAGAGCAAGCTCGGGAGGTGCTTAAGGTGAAGCGGGCAGAAAGCGGAATCGTGCTTGACCCCATCACCATTACTCCAGATCGAAGCGTTTACGAGGCACTGGAGCTCATGCGCAAGCATGACATTTCCGGGCTTCCAGTGGTCAAGGGAAAGCGAGCTGTTGGGATTGTCACAATCCGCGATTTGCGATTTGAAAAATCGCTCAATCGTCCTGTCGAAGAAGTCATGACTCGCGACATTGTTACGGTGCCAATTGGAGTTTCTGCAGAACGGGCAAGAGAACTTCTCCAAATGCATCGGATAGAAAAACTGCTTGTTGTCGACGAAGAAGGGGCTTTGGTTGGCCTGATCACTTTTAAAGACCTCATCCAAAGGGAACGCTACCCCAACGCAAACAAAGACGAGAAGGGCCGGTTACGCGTTGCAGCTGCAATTGGTGTTGGTTCGGATCGCGCCCAACGTGCACAAGCCATCGTCGAAGCGGGGGTTGATGTTCTGGTGATCGATACTGCCCACGGACACTCAAAAAACGTGATCGAGGCAGTGCAATGCACGAAAGCCGAGCACCCTCATGTACCCCTGATTGCCGGCAATGTGGCCACTGCAGAAGGTACCCGCGCATTGATTGAAGCTGGAGCCGATGCTGTGAAGGTGGGAATCGGGCCGGGCTCGATCTGTACGACGCGCATTGTCGCGGGAGTGGGAGTTCCTCAACTTACTGCCATTTTTGAGTGTGCCA
>JANWYL010000148.1 GCA_025056955.1 Sandaracinaceae bacterium
TATCGGCTACATTTGGGCACTTTTTGGATGCGGAGGGCTTGGGCTCGTCGTGCTCATGAGCACCGCTTTCCTATACACCATGAGTGGCCGTCGCGGAAATGGGTCGCGATACAGGGTGCGAGTGCTTTGGACAAGGGCTCAGGACCAAAAAATAAACGAATCGGGTCAAAATTGAATCAAGCTGCCGTCATCTTACAATGAGAGAGCAGGAAAAACCACAGGACCACGAGACGTGGAGGAAAACCCTTCGGGATTTGGAGTGGGGGCGTTTGGTTCAGGCCCTCGCTCAGCGCTGCAAGGGGCCACTTCGAAGGCGCCTTGAGGAGCAGGGCGAAGAGGCCTTGCCACTGGCCCAAAGCCTTGCTGAGTCGCAAATCGCAATGGCAGAAAGCGCCGAGGCGATGGAGCTTCTCCGCGAGCGGGAGGGGCTTCCCCTTGATGGAATCGAAGACATCCGCCCCGCAATTGCGCATACCGAAAAGCAGGGTGTTCTTGGAGCGCTTGCGCTTTGGTCAATTGCCCAAACCTTGGGCGTGGCGAGGCAGCTCCGCCGCTTTCTTGGGCAAAGGCAAAAGCGCGTGCCACACCTCTATGCCCGCTGCATGACCGATCCATCCCTCGACCGGGTTGAGGAAGCGATTCGGGCTGCAATCGATCCTGGAGGGATCGTTTCTGATCGGGCGAGCCCTGAGCTCCGCCGCCTTCGGGCCGAAGCGAGTGGGTTGAGGAACCGGATTGTCGGAAGGCTTGAGCAAATGCTCATCGAGCACGAAGCCATCATCTCTGATCGCTTCGTGACCCAGCGCGATGGCCGTTACGTGATTCCCCTGCGCTCGGACTCCTACGACCAAATTCCCGGGATTGTGCATGGCACGAGTGCGAGCGGGGCAACGGTGTTTGTCGAACCTCGTGCCGTTGTGGACCTTCAAAACCGCTTGGTCCTTGTTTACGCTGAGATTGAGCGCGAAGAGCAGCGGATTTTGGGCATGCTTTCGGAGCTCGTCCGGGAAAGCGCCCAACCCATCCGCCAAGCCCTTGACGCCATCGACTGGGCAGATCTCCGGAATGCTTCGGCGCAGCTTGGAATTGAAATGGGCGCCGTGGTTCCTCGGCTTGTGGAGCTGCCTCGGTTTGCTGTTCGCAAGGCCAAGCATCCCCTTTTGCTTCTTGAGGGGGTGGAAGTGGTGCCAAACGACATCGAGGTCAAAAGCGGAGAAGGGGTGATCGTTTCAGGGCCAAATGCCGGAGGCAAAACCGTGCTGCTCAAAACAGTTGGGCTCTTTGCGCTCATGGCCCGTGCCGGTTTGCCGGTTCCAGCAGCCGAAGCCGAAATCGCCTTCTTTGATCCCATCATGAGCGATGTGGGTGACGATCAGTCGATCCGGAGCAACCTATCGACCTTTTCGGCACACATCCGGATGATTGCCAAGTTTTTGGAATTGACGAAGGAGGGAGCCCTCCTTTTGCTTGACGAGCTTGCGACGGGCACAGACCCTGATGAGGGGGCAGCCTTGGCTTGTGCCTTGGTTCAGGCCTTTTGCGAACGAGGGGGGGCAGTGCTCGTGACCACCCACTACGCCCCCCTTAAGGCCTTGGCTGCGCGCGATGGGCGCTTGAGAAATGCCTCAGTGGGCCTGGACGCAGAGCGTCTCCTTCCGACCTTTCGCTTGCACTGGGATGTGCCGGGGCCTTCTTCTGCCTTGGCCGTGGCGCAGCGCTTTGGGATCAGTGCCGACATCATCGAGAGGGCCAGAGGCCTGCTCCCAGAGCACAGCCGAGTTTTTGAAGCAGTGAGCCTTCGCCTCGAGTCCGAGACCAATCGCTTGCATGTGCTCAAAGAGGCGCTCGAAAGTGAGCGGGCGGAGCTCCAAAAAGAAAGAGCAAGGCTCAAAAGCGAGCTTGAAAAGCTGAGGGAGCGGGACCGGAAAGCGCTCAGCGAAGAGTACGAAAAATTCCGAAGCGCGCTAAGGGAGGCAAGGAGAGAAATCGACGAGCTGCGCAAGGCCCTCAAGGAAAACCCAGCTGAGTCTATGAAGGGCGCAAAAGCCAAGCTTGAACGTCTCGAATCGGACCTCGAAGGTGAAGGCACTCTCCAAGGCCTTCTTCGGGGCGAAAAACTGGAGGGAGAAGCCCCCTCTGCGATTGCACCGGGGCAACGCTTTTTCGTCCCCCGCCTTGGGAGCGAGGTCGAAGTGCTCGAGGCCCCAAGCCGAGGCAAGGTCCGAGTGGCTGTGGGCTCGCTCAAGCTCTGGCTCGAGACCTCTGAGTTGCGCCCAATTCGCGAGCCCAAGCGCCTCCAAGGAGGGGGGCTCCAAAGCGGAAAGTCTCCTCCTCCCTCGCTTCCGCGTGAGTCCATCCAGACTTCTGAAAACACCCTCGATGTGCGAGGGATGCGGGTTGAAGAGGCGATTGCTCTCACAGAGCAATTCCTCGATCGCTTGTATTCGGCCTCAACGGAGTCCTTTGCCTTTATCATCCATGGGATTGGAAGCGGTGCCTTGCGCGATGCCATCCGCAGCTACCTTGCCAAATCGGTCTATGCGCGGAGCTTTAGAAGCGGCACCATCGAAGAAGGTGGAGACAAGCTCACGGTTGTTGAGCTTCGCTAGAAAATTTGGGGTGGCCATGAGGGCAAAGGGGCTGAGGATTGCTTTGGTTGTGGCCTTGGGGATCGTTTCTCTTTTTTTTCTCGAAAAAGCCCGCTTTGAGGAGCCGACCCTTGAAATCGAGCCCGGACCTTACTCCTTCGACCCATTTGAAGCGGAGCCTCCTGATGCGGGCCTTTCTAACCCCAACGAGGGCTCCGAGGTGAGTGGCTTTTCAACCTCAGGGGAGGTATCGGCGCAAAGGTCCGCCAAAGAGTGATCCCGGCTGATTCCAAGGGTGTTTCAAGAAAGCAAAAGCACAACCAAGAAGGTGATTGTCAAAGGTCAATGGGTGCGCCACAGGAAAGATGCACGATCGGCGATGCACTCACCTTTGTACCATCTGCTTTGAACGGAGGGTGGATGAGCTGCCTCGGCCATTGGTGAAGTAAATTTGGAACGAAAACGGCCTGATTTCACAATCCCATCGAGAAGGTGAAAAGATGCATGAGCTAAAGGTGCGGCGAGTGGTTGCATGGCCGCTTGCCCAAAAATGGTGCGCAATGGGCAATTCACCAAGGCATGAACTTGGATCAATTCATGGGTGTTTCATGCGTTGAAAACAATTCACCCATCTGCCCATGGATTGGGTGATGGAGGGTTTGCAAGCCTTGATCAGGAGGATTTCTTGAGCACTTTCAATTCCCAAGGAATTGGAGTACCGGGTAGTCGAAAAGCCCACCCCCTCGTGCCACGATGAGAACACGGATGAGGTCCCCGCGCTCGATGTTGAGTGCAGCGAGGGCTTCTGAGGGCATGATGACGAGATCAGCCCATTCTTCTCCTTGGGCATGGCGGCAACGGATGGTCATCCGATTTTGGGCCCCCGAGGGATAGGAGGGGCGCCGGCTTTCGCGAGCGCTTAGCACTTCGATATCACCCACATGGGAGACAGCGCAGGTTTGGGTGCTTCCAACGAGCGAAGGATCGTTGTGGAGGCGCCTTAAATCAAAGCCAAAGGAGAGGGGTGGGGAAGGGGTGCGGTTTTCTGGAATGGGTGGCAGTTGATCGGAGGGGGCTTGGAGCTCGATGCGCAAAAATTCAACAATCGGATAGCCAAAAAAGCCTCCGTCTGCGCTGCGAATTCGCACCCTGATGATGGCTCCTGGCATGACTGAAGCGGCCTGTGAGGCGTTTGTGGAACTAAAGGTCAAGTCTGCCCAACTTTCGCCTGTTGGGGCGATGCAGCGCACGGACATCCGGTGGCTTGCGCGCTCGCCATAACGATCGCTTTCTGAAGCGGCAATGGGCTCAAGGCGACCCGTGGCCGAAATCCGACAAAGCTGCTCGGTTCCCAGGTGGACTCCCGGTTGGACACGCACAAGGCGCATGTCGAAGCCAGTGAGTTCTTCGCTTTTTTCGGCTTTGCTTGGAAGGGCAGGGCGGTGGTCTTCAAAAGTGGCCTCTGCCTCTCGCTCAGCGGCCCCTGGCTCCTGAGGCACCTCATTTCCTGTGCCGATAAAGGGATTCACGCAGCAAGCAGAAACCCCGAGCAACAGGCAAAAAATGGCCGGAGCAAGGGCCTTTTGGCTTCTAAAAAACGGGATTGCCTTTGCAAAGCTCCATTGCTCCATCGCGCCAAGGTGTTACCCTATCGGCTCGTGACGAGCACGGGCTTTTGGAAAAAGCCCCTTTTCGAAAAGGGTGAGGCATGACCTTTACCGAAGCGGCAATCGAAATCCTTCGCATGGTCGGAAGGCCCCTCCACTACAAGAAAATCACTGAGCTTGCCATCGCCAAAAATCTCCTCTCTCATGTTGGCAAGGCCCCAGAGCTTACGATGAGCACGCGGCTAACGCTTGCGGCCCAGCGAGGAGAAGAAAGCCCAATCATCCGCGTGAAACCAGGGGTTTTCGCTTTGCGTTCTTTTCCTCCCGAAGTTTTGGCACTGGCGGAATCGGGCCAGGACAATGAAAATGAAGAAATCGAGGCAGGGCCTATTTCTCAGGAAGGCAAAGAGGAAAGCGGAGCAGAAGAAGCCCAACAAAGCGAGGAGCGTGAGGAAAGCGAAGCCAGGCCACGATTGAATATCCCAGGCGCAGAGCTCTTTCCACCCGAGGAAGACGACGATAAGCCAATTTTTGCCGATCTTGACGAAGAAGAAGAGGAATCACCTCCTCAGGAAGCAAGGGCAAAAGCCGATGATGATGAGGAGGAAAACGAAGCTTTTGAACAGCGGCCTTGGAGGAGGGGGAGAGAAAGGCGGGAGCGCTTTGAGGAAAGCGAAGAAGAAGCGCAGGCCGACTGGATGGGGCGCGAGCTTGCCGATGCAGTGGTCGCCGTCCTCATGCAAGAGGGGCGAGCGATGGGCCTGACCGCCATCGCGGCAGAGCTCGTCCGGCGAGGGCGTCTTGCAGGAGATCCGCACCTGCTCGCACCCACGGTTGCCGCCTCTGTTCGGGCCGATTTTGTTCGCGCCGAGCGCAAGTGGCTCAAGCCGCGCTTCCGTTGGACCCCGGAGGGGCTCACCCTCTACGAGTGGCACCTTCCGCGAGATCTCATCTACAGAGAGCGCGAGCTCATGCGGGCAGGAGAGCGGTACAGGGACGCAGCGCGAAAGGCCTTTTTGCGCAAGCTCAACGAGCTCCCGATGAGCGTTTTCGCAGAGCTTCTTGCTGCTTGGCTTAACGCAGAGGGGATCGTTGGCCTTCGGGGCATCCGCCGTCCGACGAGCTCGCCAAGTGAGATGCACCTTGCGGGCTCGATGCGTCGCGGTTTCGCTGATCTTCCAATCGGGATCGTGGTTTTGCGCCGCGTGCCTGAGGTGGGCATCGAGCGCATCGTGGAGCTCAGGGGATCGCTCCACCACTATGGGCAGGCGCAAGTCGGGTGGATTGTTTCAACGGGGCAGTTCACAAGCGAGGCCATCGAGGAAGCTGCGGCCGAAGGAGCCGCACCGATTGCGCTTTTCGATGGCCGTGCCTTGGCTGAAGCCATGGAGATGCATGGGATTGGGCTCAAAAGGGTGCCATTCTCCCTTCCGATTCTCGATCTCGATGCCTTCGAGCAGGTGCGAAACGGTGAAACAGGAAGCCGCGAAAAGGGGCGTTTCCAGCGCGCTTCGGGCAAGCCGGCTGTCATTCAAGCAACCCAAGAAGAGGAGAGCGCAAGCCCTGAAGAAGCGCCTGATGAAGAGGGCCACGAGGCGCCTGGCCGTGAGATGCCCCGCAACGAAAATGGCTTCAGGCGCCGCCGGCGGAACAGGCGACGCAAGCGGGAGCGCGCTTATGAAGAGCGCCATGAAGGGGCCGAGGCGAGCACAGAGACCACAGAAACAGAAACAAATGAAGCGAGCGGCGAAAAAGAACTCGAAATCGAAGGTGTTGACATGGACGATGGGGTTCAAAGTGGTGAAACCCACGAAGATTCAGGAGATGATCACTTCGATCTCGAGTAAAGAGGGAAGGTGTTTGAAGGGGATGGTGGGTGTGCCTTTGGGTGATTGTGGGTGAGGAGAGTGGGTGCGGCCTTTTTACCTTCCTCTATGAATCAAGAACTTCACGCACTGCATCTTCAAGCGCTTCAAGCAACCAATCGAGTTCATCAAGGGGAACGTTGAGGCGGGGGGCGACATAGACGGTATCACCCAAGGGGCGCAAAAAAATACCCCGCTTTCGGGCTGCACGTGCAACCTCCCACCCAATTCCGCTTCCACCATAGCCAAGCTCGCCAAGATCAATCGCCCCAACCATGCCGAGCGCACGGTGTCCGCGGACGCGAGGAAGCAAGGCCATGCGCTCGGCCCAGCGGGCAATCCGAACCGCTCGCTCAGGGATGCCTTCAAGCACCCCTTCCTCTCGGTAAATCGCCAAGACCTCACGGGCCACTACTGCCCCAAGGGCATGCCCACAAAAGGTATGGCCGTGAAGAAGTGCACGCTCCATTCCGCCCGAAAAGCCTTCATAAATCCTCGCAGTCACAAGGGTCGCAGCCATGGGAAGAACACCCGCTGTAAATCCTTTGGCAACGCAAAGGATATCAGGAGTGATACCTGCCTGCCCACAGGCCCACATTGTCCCTGTGCGACCGTAGCCTGTAAACACCTCATCTGCAATGAAGAAAGTATCAATTTCGCTACAGATCTCGTGAAGGGCCTTGAGCACTTTGGGTGAGTGCATCCGCATGCCTGAGGCGCCTTGGATCAAGGGCTCAACGATCAGGCCAGCGATTTCGTCTTTGTGGCTCCGCATGAAGCGCTCCAAGTGCTCAAGCACCCTTTCCCAACCGCCTTCTTCATGAGGATGAGGTGGACGATAGACCTTAAAAAGAAGGGGTCCAAAGACGTGGGTGAATTCTTCAACCGAGGCGAGGCTCATCGCACCGACTGTCTCCCCGTGATAGGCGCCTCCCAATGCCACAAAGCGCCGCCTGCTTGGGTAGCCGTTTTGCTGCCAGTATTGGAAGGCAATTTTGATTGCGGCCTCGACAGCGGTTGAGCCATCGTCTGAAAAGTGGACACGCGCAAGCCCTGGAGGGGCCACGTTGATGAGATCGCGGGCGAGCAGGGCGAGTTCAGGATGCGTGGCACCTCCCGTTGAAACATGGCAGAGGGATTCGCTTTGGGCGCGGAGCCGAGCCACAAGGCGGGGGTGGCAGTGGCCCAAGGTGACTGCCCACCATGAAGAGAAGGCATCGAAATAGCGGCGGCCATCGGCATCCTCAAGCCAACTGCCTTGGGCTTTGACGACCACGATCGGATCTTCCCTTTCGTGCCGCTCATGCGGCGTGTAAGGCGGCCACACATGGGCCCGGTCAAGGGCAACCACGAGCGATCGATCGACAGGCTCGGCCATGGTCATTGAATGGCGATTCCCATCCGCTTGCGCAAAGCGAAATAAGCCTCGCTTGTGGCAAATCCGAAAATTTCACGGAGCCTATCCTTAGGCGGAAGGGCTGCTGCTTCTTCGGGGCTTTCGTGCAAGATGGCCGCAATGGTTTCGAGATCGTTTGCCAACAAAAAGCCAAGCCGATCGGCACTCAAATCCACACCGATCATCCACCGCTTGAGATCGAGCTCTCGTCCAGAGGCGAGAAGGCGTTGCACTTGGCTTT
>JANWYL010000149.1 GCA_025056955.1 Sandaracinaceae bacterium
AAAAAAACAGCTTCGGGGCAAAGAAAGCCAAGCTCAAAGCACATCATCCCCCTTGCCCTCGCAACATCACCCTGGTGCTTCCGTGCGATTGTCCGATCTTGAGGCACTGGGTCCATCCCTCTTCTGCAATCCTTCCACATCATGCCTTGTGGCTGCTTTGAGTGGCTTGAGCGGGAATTGCTGCATCTGCGGTCCTTGAGGCGCAACCATTTCTCGCCTTCGCTCAGTGGGACACTGGCCCAAGCTCGCAACCTTTTCCCCTGCTTTGCCCGGGGAGAAGCTTTTACTGCGGTCCTGGCGCCAGGCCACGCGGAAGAGGGTCTCAGCCTAAGCCAAACTCAATGCAAATCTTTTTGAAAGCCATAAGGGCGGATCGCCAAAATCCTCCACTCCCCTCCTTCTTTTACAAGCTCAATCGCGTCCCCCAAAGGAGTGAGGGCCAAGGCTTGGCTTCCCCTCACCTCAATGCGCACAGCGCCTGGTAACGCCGTACCATCGCGATAGCGGATCTTTTCCTCAAGCCACCTTTGCCTCGATGCCGATGCCAGAAGCGGCCCCACACCAAGCTCGATTTCGCGCGCAAGTGCCCGATGAAAAGCTGCGATAGCGCGCTCAGGCGTATCGAGCGCTGGGAGCCCCCAGAGCCCTCCGTCCACTCGCCACTCTCCCTCTTCCTGCACAAAAACCACTTCGCGCCACCCTGTTTCGCCCTCTCGAATTCCTATGACGAGCGTCGACTCGTATCGGGCGTTTGCGAGCTCTTGGGCAAGTTCCATTCTTTCCCTTTCACCCAGGACACTTGGCGAGGCTTCGCCTCCTCGTCGCAACTCCTCAATCCAAGCAGCGATCTTTTCTGGCCCTGGCCGAAACCCTCGTGACGCAGCACACCCAATCCAAACGCTCCATAAGCCAAAAACCAAACCCCCTCTGAGCACGCGCCTCACGCAGCACCCGAAAGCCAGGCCCTCCTTAGCGGCACACACCATCGACACACAATTGGCTTCGGCAGTCTGAGGCAGAACGGCAATTCGAAGTCGCTTCATTTGTGGTAGCGCACACATTCATGAGGCAGTAGTTATACTGGCCATCGCTTCGGTAGCAGTCTTCCACTCTCGAACAAGGGATGCGGCAAGTTCCATTTAAGCAAATCGATCCCTGCCTGCACCCCGCCGTAGGGCCGCAGCTTGGGCGGGGCCGATCGTCCAACCGGCATCGCCCCTCAAAGCAATACCGCCCACTTCCGCACTGATCATCGTTTTCGCAGGCCTCGTAGCAGCGAGAATCTCGGCAAACCTTGCCTGCACCGCAGTCACTGTTGGTGGTGCAACCGCTGGGAGTTGGCCGCTCTTCGATGCAAAAACCTTGTTCGCAACGAGCCCCTCGTGGGCAGTTGGCGTTGGTTTCACATGCGGTGGTGCAACGCTGGTTCACACACACTCGCCCAGAACCGCATTCCGAAGAAAAGCGGCACACATCCGAAGGCCGTTTGCATTCTCCATCAATGCACTCAAAGCCCTGAGCGCAGGGACGAGTCGCAGTGCATTCTGCGATCATTGTCGAGCGGCAAGAGCCGTCAATGCAGCTTTGGCCCTGAGCACAATCTGCAGAAGAAGAGCAGCCTCGCACACAAGTCCCGTTCCGACAAATCACCCCCTGGCCACTGCAGTCAGCACTCGTGCGACATGTACATGTCGCATCGCTCACCGTTTCGCTTGGTGCAAGGCAATAGCCGCCTCGGCAACGCGTGGAAAGCGGGCAATCGGAATCATCGTCACACCGCTGGGTGCAACCAAGTGAGGTGCAATCGCTCCCAGCCACGGTGCATTCGTGATCGCACCGACAAGGCGGTCGGAAGGGCGGATCCAATCGACGGCAGCTATAGCCATCGCAGCTATAGCAAAAGAGATCGTCGCAATAGTTGCTTTCTTGAGAACACGCAGAAAAAAGGAGGAAAACCATCGAGAGAGAGCAAACAGGGAGCCAGTGGCGCACGGGAACCTCCATGGAAAGAAAAAACCCTAGCGGAGTTTTGCTCTTCCAAAAACGTGCCAGGCAATTGAGGCCTCTTCATGCTCGCTTTTTGAGCTTTTGAGAGCACGCAAAAGTGTCAATTGGCCTCGATAATTAACTTCCGTTCACGCCCCGGGAGCAAGGTGAAGGGACTCTACCCCGCTCTCGCTCGCCTTGGGCACCGAAGCAGACTGCTCTTCTACCGCCAAGGGTTGCTCAGGGAGCGGGTGGGTGGCAAGCCACTCAAGCCAGCTGCGGAGAGGGGGTGTAGCGCTCGCTCGCCCATCGGCACTGTGTACAATTTCGGCGATCCGAGAACGCTCGCCTGGTGCACCAAAATCAACCCAGTGCGAAACCCGTTGGCGGACATCCACGTGCACAAATCCAGCATTTGGGTAAAAGCCAACCCCTGTTTCGTCAAGCTCGAGCAAGGCAGCAAAAAGCACTTCAAGAGGCAGATCCACTGGGCGAATATCGAGGGCCTGGCCGCTTCGATGACGACTGCCAGGCGAAGCATTGGGGCGGTGGCCTGAGACGATTTCAAAAGCATGTCCCGGAAAGCGGTGAGCGATATGGGCCAAACGCAAAAGAAGCTCGGAAGCAAGAAGGCGAACTCCTGGCGCGATCTCTTCGTTATGAAGAGCATCATCCGAAGGAAGGGCCGAAGGGCGCGTCACCCCTCGCGGCCGGGCAAGAACAGACAAGGCGATCAGGGCGTCTCTTTTTGGTTTTCCCTCGCAATCGGTAAGAAGGAGCTCTAGGCTCTCGCGCGAGCCATCGGTCAGGCGAAAAAAACGCAAAGGAGGCGCGGCTCGGCAGGAAGGTGAAGCTCCGGCATCTGCAGGGGCTTGCGAATCGCGAAAAGAAGGCTCAACAAAAACGAAACGCAAGGGAGGAGGTGGACCTGAAGAATAAATGACCGTGAAGTCGGCCTTAACTGGAGCAGCGCTTCCAAGGAGCCAAAACACTCCTGGCCAAAACCGGCGCATGGATCGATCGTCGCTTAGAAGCTGCGCAAAAAGCCACAATCCAGCATCAAAACCAGATGAACAGCAAGAATTGGGATAGGATGAAATCGTGCGTTTTGAGCCGATTCCCCCTGAAGAACGTGTGGTCATTTGGCTTGACGGGAATGCGATCGAGGCAAAGCGAGGGGAGCCTGTGGCAATGAGCCTATGGGCGGCTGGTCGCCTGATTTTGAGCCGTTCGATCAAGTACCACCGGCCACGGGGTGCCTACTGTTTTGGAGCGCAGTGCGACGGGTGCCTCGTGCGCATCAATGGAATCCCGAGCCAAAGGAGTTGCCGCATCAAAGCGGAAGCAGGAATGGAGATTGAAACCCAAAACACCCTGGCCACCGCTCTGTTCGATCCCCTTGAGGCCGCGGATTGGCTCTTTCCAGATGGCCTCGACCATCACCGCATGTTCACATGGTCTAAGGCAGCCAACCGAGGGATGCAACCAGTGGTCAGGCAGCTTTCTGGGCTTGGAAGGCTTCCAGAAGCCCCTTCATCCCTTCTTCCTTCGATTGAAAAAGACGTGGATGTGCTTGTGATTGGGGCTGGGCCCTCGGGACTGGCTTGCGCGAAGGAAGCAAGCCTTTCTGGCCTCAAAGTGCTTTGTGTTGAGGCCGAAGAGGAGGCAGGCGGTCGGCTGCGATGGAGCTTGGACCCAAATGAACAGGAGCAAGCCAAGGCATTGAGCGAAGAGGCACTCCGGAGGGGCGTTGAGCTTGCCTGCGGCTGGACAGTGCTTGGCATCTACGAAGAGGTCGATGAAGGGCGCATCGCCATTGCTTCAACACCTCAAGGGATTGCGCGCATCAAAGCCAAGGTATGGGTGTGTGCAGTGGGCCGAATCGAAGGAAGTGCCCTCTTCGAAGGAAGCGATGCACCAGGTGTCATCAGCTCTGAAGGCGCGAAACGCTTACTCCATCACCGCATCCTCCCAGGCCGCCTTGTTGCCATCGCAGGCGACCTCGAAAGACGGGCTGGGGAAATGGCAGCCCTCAAGAAACACCTCGAGGAAAAAGGAGCTCACGTCGAAGGGCCTTTCGACCTTAGCGCCATCAAGAGGGCAAGGGGAAGGAAGAGAATCAAGTCCATCGAAGTTGAGGCGATTGGCCAAAGGATCCCTTGCGATGCCCTCATCCTTGCCCCCCGCCTTCAAGTGCGTCATGAGATTCCAAGCCAACTTGGCTTTGGCTTCGCATTCCAAAACGGCGCCTTCGAGTGCATAAAGCGCTCCCCAAAAGCGTGCGCAGAGCTCATTGGTTCAGCAGAAGGCCAATGCACACCACATGAGGCCCTCCTTCGAGGGCTCCGTGCAGGGCAGAGAATTGTCAAGATGTTTGAAAAACCCCAACACATCGAGTGAAACGTTTTTGTAAAGGTCAAACAAATCGAGAAACATGCCTCGCCGCAAATTGATCCTTTGCCGATGCGAAGATATCACCGTGAGAGAAATCGAGGAAGCCCTTGAGATTGGGCTAAGGGACATCGAATCGATCAAACGGTATACCGGCTTTGGAACTGGCTTTTGCCAAGGCAAGCAGTGCCTCAGCCTGGTTGCAAGCATTTTGGAAAAGCGCGGGAACACAGAAATTGTGCCTTTCACTTCTCGTCCTCCCTATCAACCAACACCTCTTGCTGCGTGGGCTGCGCTGTTTCGCGATGAACCAAAAGAAAGCCTATGAAGTCGTCCAGTCATCGCAGCAAGCGGTGGATGCACCTTGGGAGCGATCCTTTGCCAGAACAGGCCGACGTGGTCGTGGTGGGGGCTGGGATCATGGGCCTTTCGGTGGCTTGGAATCTCGCGCGAATGGCTCCAAAACCCTTGCGGATTGCAGTCATCGAAAGGAGCCACCTTTTGGGTGGTGCTTCTGGCAGAAACGGAGGAGGGGTGCGGGCGCAATGGTCTGATGAAACAAATATTCGCCTCATGAAACACTCGCTTGCGATTTGCGCTTCCTTCGCAACAGAAATGGGCTTTAACGTGTGGTTTCGGCGGGGTGGCTACCTTTTCCTCGTCCGCTCAGAGCACGTGTTTCGAGAACTCAGCAAAGCGGTTGAACTCCAGCGTGAGCTTGGCCTGCGTACTCGCCTGATCGATGTCGACGAGGCCAAGGCGATTGTGCCCCAGCTGAATACGCAAGGGCTGCTTTGCGCCAGTTGGAACCCGGACGATGCAGTGGTTTTTCCCTGGCCCTTTGTGTGGGGCTATGCCCAAGCAGCAAAAAAGCTCGGCGTAAGCCTCACAACCTTTACCGAAGTCATCGATTTTGAGCTCAAGGGCAACCGCATCCTTGGGGTGCTCACTTCGAAGGGCCGCATCCAATCAAACCACGTGATTCTTTGCACTGGGGCTTGGACCAGCGGGCTTGCTCGCCGGATTGGTGTCGAGGTCCCCTCACACCCTCACCGCCACGAGATTTGCTCTTCTGAACCCCTTAAGCCTTTTTTGGGGCCGTTGGTTGGCGACCTTGAAAATGGTCTCTATTTTTCGCAATCGATGAGGGGAGAAATTGTCGGTGGTATCGCCAACCCCAAAGTGCCACCCGGACTGAACCAAGAAAGTTCATCCCACTTTCTTGCGCGCTACGCCCATGCCCTTTTGAAGGTCATCCCGATTCTTGGGCACGTCAAAATCGTCCGGCAGTGGGCTGGTTGCTACGACATCACTCCAGACGGACACCCCATCTGCGGAGAAGTCGAAGAAGTGAGGGGGCTCTATCTCCTAAGCGGCTTTATGGGGCACGGCTTTATGATGGCACCAGCAATGGGAGAAAGCTTTGCGAAATATTTTTTGTTTGGAGAGGAGAGACAGCTGTTTGAGCGTTGGAACCTCAGGCGCTTTCGCGATGGAAAACTGCTCCGAGAAACGATGATTCTCGGTTAGGCCCAATCAAGTGCATTTGCTGTCTGGCAAATCAAGCAAACCCCAATCCCATGCAACTTGCGGGAGGTCCCCTCGGAGCACACGCTTACTTTTGCAAATCCCATGAGCGGCCCCATTCGCTCAAAAATCGAGGATGCCCTCGCACACCACATCAGGCCCCTCATTCAAGCCGATGGAGGAGACGTATTCTTTGGAGAAGTGAACACCTCCGTGAACCCAATTGAGATCATCCTTCTGGTTGATGGGAGATACCGTGGCTGCCCTGGCACCCCCATCGTCGCCAAGTACATCATCGAGCCCTTTTTTGAGCGCTTTCTCGGCCAACCAGTGCGTTTGCGGATGCTCCCTCGCCCCTTTGGAAGTCTGGCTTCTCACGTGCCTCGCCCGGGCACACCATAGTGGGTGGCGCTCGATTCGTTTTGAGCCATCAAAATGCGTTCCAGAAAAAGCCTTTTCCTATCGTTCATTTTCGCCTGTTGGAGCTGTGGGAGTGGCAGTGGCCCCTATGGGTTTGCGCGCCGCTATGTCCCACTTCCAGAAGAGGAACCCCTGCTCAAGCGCAGCGCTTTTGCCACCCTCGAAGACGTGCGCCGGCTTCGACCAGAAGAACAACCCTTCATTTCTTGGTTTGGTGTTGTGGTTGAACCCCCACAAAATGAAGGGGTGAAAACCCGCGTTCGCCTCTCACTTCGCGCTCATCAAGAGCGGCACCTTTGCTCCGATGAGGACGAATCCTCTTGTCGTGTCACCGTCTCAGAGCGTTCGATGGGTCACGTGACAGCCATTTTCCACGCCCGTCCTCAAGACCTGCTTCCCGGCCCAGAACGCCTTGGGATTGGCTCTCTCCTTCGCATATACGGTCGGGCCACTGGAGAAATTGACTCCATGGGTGATCCCGTGATCCAAGTTGAGTTTTACCGCCATTGGCCCAGGCACACCTACGTGACCACCCAAATGGCTGCCAGGATGCGCAGATGAACGCAAATAACAACGCGAATACAAGGCCCTTTTCGCTCTGCCCCGCGTGGGAAGGCCAAGTGTGTCCCAATCGCACAGGCGCTGAATTTTGGCGTGACATCGTTCACTTAGGCCTCGCAATGGGAAGCGCTTCCCCCGGCAAAGCCTTGGCTTTGCTCTGTGAAGACCGCTACCTTTTTGCTTGCGCTTGGCTTGGAGCACTGGCCCAAGGCTTCCGGGTGGTGCTGCCATGGAGCACCCAAACAGAGGCGATTCGCGAAATCCGCAAAGAAGTGAGCCTCGTTCTCCACGACCGAGACGAATTGCGAGGATGGGATCTCCGTAAACTCATCCAAGGGGCAAAAGCCATCGACCCCGGCGATCCTGTGGCCGCGCGCTTTCGGGATCGATTGGCCGCAATCGACCCAAGCACCGTGCTTGCTGTCATCTACACCTCAGGCACAACCGGCGAGGCCCGGCCCTACCCCAAAAACGCGATGCAACTTCTCGGTGAAGCCCGTCTTCTCGCCAAAGAATTTGGCATTCAGCCAAGCGATCGGTTGCTTTCAACTGTGCCCTCGCATCACATCTATGGCCTTCTCTTTGGGATTCTTTTGCCCCTAAGCGCTGGCGCCTCTTTTGTACCTCGCGCTGGATTTTATCCCGAAGCCATCGCCGAGCTTCAACGCTCCGTTCAAGCAAGCGTGCTCGTGAGCGTTCCAGCCCACCTTCGGGCCCTTGCTCTCAGCC
>JANWYL010000014.1 GCA_025056955.1 Sandaracinaceae bacterium
CGGTGAACGTCTTTCCAAAGGTCTGCCCCCACTGCGGCGCCCAATACGACTCCGAAGCCCGTTTTTGCACAAAAGACGGCACAGCCCTCAAGCGCGCTGGGGAAAACGACCCGTGGATAGGCAAGATTTTGCTCGATCAGTTTCGTATCGAAGAGCAGATTGGCGTTGGGGGGATGGGGATTGTTTACCGAGCACGTCAGCTCAACCTTGACCGCGACCTTGCCATCAAAATTCTGCATCCAGACCTTGCGCAAAATGAAGAACTGTGGCGCAGGTTGCATCGCGAAGCCCGCATCGCAACGCAGCTCGATCACCCGCACTGCGTGCGCGTGCTCCTTTTTGGCAAACTCCCTGAGGGACCGCCCTACATCGTCATGGAGTATCTCTCTGGCCAATCTCTGGCCGACCTTTTGGCCAAAGAAGGCCACCTCCCCCTCGAGCGGGCTGCTCACATCGTCCTTCAAGTCGCAGAAGCCCTCGGTGAGGCCCACGCCCGTGGAATCGTGCACCGCGACATCAAGCCAGAAAATGTCTTTCTCGTCTCAAAACCCAACGATCCCGACTTCGTCAAAGTCCTTGATTTTGGAATTGCCCGCCTCCTCGATCGAGCAGGCGAAACCTTGGCCACCGCCTCGGGCAAAATACTTGGCACCGCTCGGTACATTTCCCCTGAAGCCGCTCGCGGAGAGCCTGTCGACCCGAGAAGCGATGTGTATTCCCTCGCCGTGATGTTCTATGAGATGCTTTGCGGCCGCCCCCCTTTCGATTCGGATTCTGTTCTTGCCCTTCTCCGAAAACATGTCGAAGAAGAAGTGCCCCCCCTCCGCAGCCACGAAGCCACCCGTTCCCTCCCCGCTGCGGTCGAGGAATTCATCCTCCAATGCCTCGCAAAGGATCCTTCGAAGCGCCCTGCAGATGGCCACGCCTTTGGGCGGATTCTCCGCGAAACCCTGCGCAAAGCAAAAGCGCAACCTCTTTATCCCGAAAATTCAAAGCCATTCCACAAAAAAGCTCCCTTTGGCAACACACGCCGCTTGATGCATGCACTGGCCTTTTTGGGGCTTGGTGCATCCGTGGTGTTCGTGATTCGGCTCTTTTCTGCACACTCACCCCCTCCATCCTCCCCAAACCTCGAGACCCTCGTGCATAAAGCCCAAGAAGCCCTCAAACGCGGGCAAATCGATGGCCCAGAAACCCCCAACCTCGTTTCCATCACGGATTATCTCCTCCACACCGAGCAACGCGAAGCGGCCCTTCGCTTGCGCCAAGAAGGCGCGCAGATCTTGCTACAGCGTGCCAGGCAAGCGCTTCAAAAGGGTCAAAACCAAAAGGCAAAATCGCTTGCAGAAGGGGCTTTGCGTTTGGATCCAGCAAACCACCAAATCGTCGCATTTTTGAATGCGATCAAACAAACCGGCGGCCCATTTCTAGAGCTTCCCCCCAAAGTCACTGCCCGCGAACCGGCCACAATCACGGTCCGCTGGCCTGAAGCAGCGCGCGCTAGCCCTCCTCCCATCACCCTTCTCATCCTCCGAGAAGATGGTCGCGTGGTCCGCCGCATCAAGGCAGCACCTTCTGACGATCCAGGCCATTGGGTGGCCCGCTATGCCTTCCCCAACCCTGGGAAATACACCATCGAGTTACGCGATGACAGCGAACGCACACTCGCCAAGATCGAGCTCACCGTTGCCAAAAACCCTCAACTGAGTGAATCTGAAAACGCTCCCCCCACCCTCACCCAAGGATCACTTTCCGTTTCACCTCAATCCCCAACTCCACCACCCCAACCTTCTGCTTCGTCGTCCGCCACCCTTTCGCCTTCCCCATCACCTATCTCCCCTCTGCTTCCCCCTGCCTGGCACTCAGACCCAGATCCTTCAACTTCCCAAGCTTCTCCTCCCCCTTGACGAAAAGCGAAAGCTGCGCATCGGTGCCCTTGCCATGCCAGAAAACGCAAACACTGCTTCTCAAGAGACCAATGCCCAAGAATACCGCTTCGAAGCAGAAGTTGACTCACTGCTCCGTCTCGTCATTGATTCGCTTTACTCCAACAAAGACGTTTTCCTAAGAGAACTCATCAGCAACGCTTCAGACGCGCTCGATAGGCTTCGCTTCCAGGCAATCACTCAACCCGAACTCATCCCTGAAGGAACCACGCTTGCCATCCGCATTGAACCTGATCTTGACCGCCGCACGCTCACGATTGCAGACAACGGCATCGGCATGAGCCGCGAAGAGCTCCAGAGCCATCTTGGCACCATTGCAAAAAGCGGAACGCGGGAATTTCTCGCCCGCCTTGAAGCCGCTCAAAAAAGCGGCCTCCACCAAATCGGGCATTTCGGCGTTGGCTTCTACAGTGCCTTTTTGGTGGCGGACTTTGTCGAAGTCATCAGCCGCGCCGCAGGCTCGCGCGAAGCTTGGAAGTGGTCTTCAAGCGGCCGTGGCACCTTCCGCATCGAAGCCGCAAGCCGAGCTGAACAAGGCACAAGCGTGATTCTCCACCTCAAGCCCGATCACCTCGAATACCTCTACGACACCCAAATCGAACGCTTGGTGCGTGAATGGAGTGACTACCTTCCTTGGCCGATTGAGCTGCGCCTCCCCCGTGAGAAAAGCGATATCCCTCGATATCGCCGCATCAACAGCGGGCAAGCCCTTTGGCAGCGTTCTCCTCGAGAAGTCACCCGCGAGCAGTACGAAGAATTTTACAAGCACCTGACCCGGGACTGGGACCCGCCCCTTGCTTATAAACACTTTAAAATCGAAGGCACAACCGAATTTGCAGGAATTGTCTTCATTCCCCGCCGTGCTCCTTTTGATCTTTTCTCGCCCGACGCAAAACATGGCCTGCGCCTGCACGTCAAACGCGTTTTCGTGATGGATGAAGCCGATGAGCTTCTTCCTCGCTGGCTTCGCTTCGTTCGCGGCGTGGTCGACTCCGAAGACCTTCCCCTGAATGTGAGCCGCGAGCTGCTCCAGGATTCACGCATCACCCGCACCATCCGACAGCAAGTCACCAAACAAGTGCTTGACCTTTTGGGAGAAATCGCCCGCGAACGTCCAGAGGACTATCGGCTCTTTTGGCGCACCTTCGGCGCAGTCCTCAAGGAAGGCTTGCATTACGATCCTGACCAAATCCCCCGCTTGATCCCACTGCTCCGATACGAAACCACCCACGGAGATGGCCTTTATGGCCTTCTCGAAGTGAAGGCCAGGATGAAAGAAGGGCAGAAGCACATCTACTACGCTGTGGGTGAATCGACAGCGCACTTGCGCAAAACCCCACAAATCGAGGGCCTTGTGGCCCGGGGCTTTGAGGTGGTCCTCATGGGGGACCCAGTGGACGGCTGGGCCGTTCGCTCCCTCAAAGAAGTGGAAGGTGTGCCCCTTGCCGACGCCATGCGCGCCGATCTCGACCTCGGTGAGAGCGCCAGCAAGCCTCAGGCAGACGAAAGTCAAAGCCGTTCGCTGCGCGAACGCATCCGCAAACGCTTGCAAGACGAAGTGCAAGAGGTGCGCATCTCAACCCGGCTGGCCCATTCCCCTGCCTGCCTGGTTCGCCCAACCGAAGCCCTCCCCCATCACATCGAAAGGATTCTCCGGGCCACCCAACCCGATTTCCCCAAAGCCAAACCCATCCTCGAAATCAATCCAGATCACCCCATCATCACAGGTCTTTCTCGCCTGATCGACATGAATGCCAACGAAGAAGCGATCAACCTTCTCATCGACTCGCTCTATGCTCAGGCCCTTTGGGCTGAGGGCACAATGCCCGACGAGCCAGCCAAGTACGCCAAAGCCCTCGCCTGGCTTCTCGAGCAACACATTGCCCGAGCAAGTGCCGAGGAACCCCAAAAAGCATCACCCGACCCCTAATCACCTCAGCACAACCATCCCAACCTTTTGACCATTCCCTTTTGAGCATGCAAACACCAAGTAGGTGTTATTCCCAAGCTACTCCCCACCACCGCACTCAACAACCACTTACACCCTTCATCACATCTCTCCTCCACCACACCATCATCCTTCACCAAGTTGCATCCTTTGGTTGCTAGTTAGGGTCGCTGCGCCACACGATAAAGCCCACTTCAGGGCCTAGTTCTGGAAGAGGTACCACGCCATAGGCAAACCATCGCCCGTAGTGCAAAAGCTGCCCTGTGAACCCACCTGGGCTCCGCATGAGCCCTCGTTTTCGCTCTTCTGGCTTTGGTACAACCGCATCAAGCTCAGGTGGGGTATCGCGGTGATGCAGGGTATCCCCACGGTATAGGTAAACCCAAACGATCGTTCCCCCCTCTTTGGCCACCTCTGCTTGGAGCTGCCGGGTCAAGCGCTGCGCAATGCGCCAAAGTGGTGCCCCTGCCAGAACCAACCCCAGAAACTGCCCACCTTCCCCAAACACTGGAACTGCGAAAACATAAACCACAGCTGGGGGTTCCTCTGGCTTAAGCGATGGCCACTCAACCACCTCGCGGGTGCGGCGCTTTTTCTCCAAGGCCTCCTTGACGTGTGGGAACATCGAGGCTGCGTTTTGCCCTGCCATGGGATCCGGCTCAAGGTCGCGAGCAATGACCACACCCTTTTCGTCGGTCACCGCAAAAAAGGTGAGCGGTGAGAGCATGAGCTCCGGAATCCCTTTCGGCGGTCGGGTGAACACCTGCAGGCCTTTCCTCATTTCGGAAGCCCGCTGTGACGCGTCTTCAACCGCAAAACGTGGAGCAAGCCGCTCTGCCAGCTGGACAAGGCCTTTTTCGATCCTCACGATGTCTTCGTGCACAATCGCCACAATTCGTGGAACATGAGAGCGATTGATCACACTTTGGGCATGCCTTGCGTCGTCACAACCACTCCATGACCACAGCCCCACAATCAACCACACCAAAAACCTGACCATTTGTACCCGACGGCCCTCCATCAAACACCAGGCGATGAAAACTTCAGCTCTTTGGTATATCCTTCTACTCACGCAATTCACGAGCAAGCTTAATCCAATTCAACATTCTCCGGCCACTCCACATGAGTGTACGGTCTTGGCCTATGAGTGAAGGAGTGTCCCAGTCCTCTCTGCCCTTGGATTTTTCCGGTTGCATCCTCAGCGGTCGCTACCTCATCGAATCGCTGATCGGGCGGGGCGGAATGGGCTCCGTTTGGAAGGGCCACCACGTGGTCACTGGGCGAAAAGTGGCGGTAAAAATCCTTGATCCCAAATTTCTCGGAAATGAGCATATCGTCCGCCGTTTTGGTCGCGAGGCCCGTGCGGCCAGTGCGATTTCGCATGAAAGCATTGTCGATGTCCTCGATCTCGATCGCACCGAAGAAGGCCTGCCCTTTCTGGTCATGGAGTACCTTGAGGGGGAATCCCTCGCCGATCGCCTCGACAGAGTCGGTGTGCTGAGCGAAGACGAAATGCTCACAATTGCCGACCAACTGCTCGACGCCCTTCATGCTGCCCACACCGCTGGAGTCATCCACCGAGACCTTAAGCCTGCCAACATCTTCCTCGCCTCCTCACCGCGCGGTGAACGCGTGAAAATCCTCGACTTTGGCATTTCGTGGAAGCAAAACGACCTCGACACCAAGCTCACAATCACTGGCTCAATCCTCGGCACCCCCCATTACATGTCACCAGAACAGGCGCGAGGAGAAACAGCCCTGGACCATCGGATCGACATCTATGCTGCAGGGGTGGTGCTGTACGAATGCCTGGTTGGCAGTGTTCCCTTTGACGCCCCCAACTACAACCAGCTGCTGAGGGTGATCCTTGACACCGAGCCCACTCCCCCAAGCCAGCGAGGCGTCAAAGTCTCCCCAGGTGTTGAGCAGGTCATCTTGCAAGCGCTGGCAAAAAACCCAAACGAGCGCCCCCAAAGCGCTGAAGAAATGCGCAAGCGCCTTTTGGCATCACGGCATAAAAGGCACGGAAGTGGCGCTTTTGCTGATAAGTCGGCCGTGGGATTTGGGATCCTTTCAGAACCCCTTTCTGCCCCCTTTTTCCCTCCTCCCCAACCCAACCAAAGGAGTGATGATTCGGTTGTGGCACGGTGGCTTGCCGCTGATTTGAGCTTTGCTCCACCAGAACCCCTCTCATCCAAAACGCCCTCGTCTCCGCGGATGCATGCTGTGGCAGAAGCAGACCTCTCTCTCACTCAAGGTGAGCCTTTGTCTCCCCCTCCCTCTGACCCGGGCTTGAGCCTACCCGAATCCGAGGCGGTGCCACCACCTCCCCTCGAATTGGAGCTCACGCCCAACCGCGAGCGCAAGCGTTCGAGCTTCAGTCGTTTGCCTGCGATTTCTGAAGAACAACCAAGCAAATTGGATGATATCCTACCCCCACCCCCTCCATCACCTCTTGAAATCCCTCACCAACCCGACCGGCCTACATCAGTCCAGCAACCTTCAACTCCGCTAACCAACGCAAACCAAACAGGGCAAAATCCCAAGCAACTTAGCCAAAACAGGAGCTGGAGCAGCCTCTTGCTGTGGGGTGTCCTGGGTGTGGTCGTCTTTGGATTCCTCCTACTTCTTCCTCGCAACCGATCGACCACCCCTACTACCCCATCAACCATCCCTCCTTCCGTTCATGAGGACTTTTCCCCTGAGCAAAACACCGCTTCACCAAAAACCAACCGACCCACTTCACCAATCGAGATTGTCACTGTCACCGTTGAAGTCGTGCCACATCCTGCGCAATTGAAAATGACTTTAGACGGTGTCCCCGGCGCAACTTCACCCCTCCGCGTGCGTCGAGGCACCCAACACGTGCTTGAACTCTCCGCCCCTGGATTTCAAAACGCACGAGTGGAGTTCACAGCAGAACAGAATCAGCGGCTGCGGGTGCGCCTTGAGCCGCTTCCGTAGACCACACCCACAAGCACCGTTTTTTGAGTTTTTGAGTGCTCAGCCACCCTCCTCTGTCCCTTTTGGCGGAACATAACCTTCGGGCGGCGCTCCCCCCTCACCAAAAAAGAACTCCTCCGCACGCTTCAACAAAAACTCAGTTCCAGCTTTTGAAGAAACATCGATGCGATACTCATTGATCAGCATCGTCGAGTAAGCGATCCATTGCCTCCACGCTTCTTTGGAAATCGATTCATAGATGCGTTTTCCAAGCTCATTTGGGAATGGGGGGCGATCAAGCCCCTCTGCTTCTCGCTTGAGTTTTTGACAAAACACCATCCGAGCCATGTTGCACCAACCTCTATGCCTAAAATGAATTCCCCACGTTCTGGGCGCAAGCACATTCCTCCTCAACGCCAAATCGGAAGGAGCCGCATCTCTGCGAAAGAGCGCCACATCCATTCAAAAGGCCCCATCAAAAAGAATTTCAGCCATGCCCGCAAAAGAATGACCAATAGCAAAAAGGTTCCCGCTGCAAGAAGCAAACACTCAAAAACACCCAATCGGTCAAGCCAGCCGAGTCCGCTTCCATAAAAAACAGAAATGAAAACAACCGTCTCAAGCAGATAAATCGTCAGCGATACACTTCCGGCTTTCTCAAAAAATGAAATCAGCGAAGAGTTTTGCCATCTGTTTGCCAAAAGCAACCACGACGATGCATATGCAATGGCCAGGACATCGGCTTGTAAAACATATATCGGAATGAAAACACGTACTGCCACAGAAATAGCTGCCCCGAGCATCCAAGCCATGGCAGCCAACTTGGCCATGAATTCTTTGTTTAATTTCTCAAAATCAAATCGATTGGAAATACCAAAACCAAGAATCACCATTGATACCAAATTTGCAAGATAGCTCCACTCTGATGTACCAAATGATTTCAACCAATCTTCAAAACGCAGGAAGCTGATCGATATGAAGTCGCCAGAACGATAAGCCTTACCTCTTTCCTCGAGTTGTGCGATATGCTGACTCAAATCCATTTGCTGAATTGGCCACTCATCCCACTTATATGCAATCAAAACTGACGCAAAAATTCCAATCAATCCAACCAGCGCTCCCCATCGAATCATCAATCGCCTTAGAAAAACCAAGATCAAACCAATGCAGCCATAATCGAATAAAACATCCCCACTCCATCCAAGCACAGAGTGAAGAAACCCCAAAACCATCAGCGCAATGAATCGCCTCACCGCTCGCTTTGGATTGGCTTCACAATTTTTGTAGGCACCAACTCCAAAAAGGAAAGCAAACTGTGGGTAAAACTTTCCTTCAAATGCAAACTCCACTATCCAGCCAAATAAACGATCTCCCTCGGTAAGAGAGGGATGATCGAGAAAGAGATCCAAATAAAGCGGCCTGCTTCTGCCTATCCAAAAGACATTTACGACGGCAATTCCAAACAAACAAAAACCGCGTAACGAATCGATGGCGGGATTGCGCCTGCTCGGTCCTCCTGAGTGGATGGCATCGCGCATTGAAAATTGCAAACCCGTCATAAAAAGATGAACGTCCTCTCAAAATGCATTCAACGATATGGATTGATGGGATTGCCAATTTTGCACGTTGCAAAGCCTAAATCGATGCCCCTTGCCATCAGTAAGCGAGATTGCACTTCAAACCAAAAAGAAAGCTCAAACCTTCTTGTCTCATTTTAAAAATAAAAAACCACCTCAGCTGCACGATGGCCTAAAAAAATGTCCACCCAAGCCCTCGGTAGGTTGGAAAGCGAGCCATGATTTTGCCTTGGGATACGGCAATTACCTCCCGAAATCGCTCGCATATCTCGCCTGCTTTGGCGGGGCGAAGCAGCACAGCATCACCCAAGTTCAGCCCTTGCCCTCGAGGAAGGTGAATGGGAGTCTGCACCTCTCCTGCTCCCTCGAAAGGATCGAGAGAAGCCCCTTTCGGATAACAAGGCAGGGGCAAGCGATCCCATCCTGGCGCACCTGAAGCCACGTACCCTCCTCCACTTACCGTTACCCAACCTGACATGGGACGGCGAACAACTTCGAGGGCCAAAAAAAGCGCTGGTTCAAACTCTCGGAGAACGGGATTGCGGAAGCGCTCGAAAATAAATGGGTGATAAAGGATGCTTCCAACTCCCGTCTCGCTCACCCCTGTTTCTCTTGTGGTCCATCCAAGAGAACCGCTTCCGCCACCGTTGACAAAAGCAGGAGGAAGACCTGCCCTGCTCAAGGCCTCAATCAGGGCCTTCCTTCGCTTCGGTACCTCTTTTTGGCTCCAGCGAACCACCAAGCCACTGAGAAGGCTTTGGACCTTAGCCCTTGGCTGAGCATCTGGCAAGCCAGCAATCTGAGCCTCGTAGGCCAGTATTCCCTCGAAGCGAACCCCTCGCATTGAAGCGATCCCACGTGCCAAATGCACAACCTCTTCGGCCTTCCTCAGGGGAGAGCGCCTCACACCGATGTGCAAGCCCGCCAAATTCAATGCCATATCCACACAAATGGCAAGAGGCAGCTCCGTCCCAAGACGCTGGGCTTCCTCAGCAATGCGCCGCACGTGCTCGAGATCATCAACTGCCAGCACGATCCGCTTTCCCTCATGTGCCAGTTCGGCTGCCCGCGCGAGCGACTGATGCTCTCCCCGACGCAAAGAGGGGGGATAAGCCACAAAAAAGTCATCCATGCCCAATTTGGCAAGCTGCCAGGCTTCCTCCACGCAAAAACACAAAAGCCCCCTCACAACAGGGCCTCCTTGCTCCAAGGCCCTGCGTATGAGCGCAGGCACCCTGAGGCTTTTTGTCGAAAGCCGAACCCTTAAGCCGGCTTCTCCGCCCACCTTTCTCAAACGCTCTACGTTTCGATCAAAGGCATCGAGATCCAAAACGAGGCAGGGAAGCTTTTCGTCCTCAATGGCTCGAACAATCTTCTCCATTTCACCCTCTTGGGATCTTTTCCAAACAATCATGATGGCCTTGTGCATTTTTTTGAAATTGCATTCCACGACGCAACAGCTGAGCAGAAGTCTCGAAAACATGAGTGACAAGAGAGGTCGCCAATGAGCTGGGAAGAACTCAATAGAGAGATCAAAAAAGCACGTGAGCAAAACCAAAAAATTCAACTGCTTATTGCCAAAGAATCAAGCTCAAGAAGTGAATTTGAATCATTGCTCTCATTCATGGAATCAAACTCACAAGATTTTGATAACAACAAAAATACAGAAAACTCAAGAATCCATCCTTTTTCGCTTCGAGTCTAGAAAGGAGTGCCAAAAATGACGAGCATCAACCCAAGCGAAATTTCAATTGTACCTTACTATGATGTCTCCTCACTTCATGTAACATTCCCAGGAGGCCCCATATCTGACGATACAATTATCGCTCTTTTACGCAATCAAATGAAAGAAGTGGACTCACAAATTTCAGACTTAACACGCCAACTTTTTAGTGCTTCCAATGAAGCCAAGCGCCTTGCTCAAGAAGCGCAAAAATTGAATGCCATAAGAGAATTTCTCTCCCGCGAGCCCTACATGAACACAGGAAATGGAGAGCTGCGCCTTGACGCCTCGATTGAACCAGCCGCCCTTCGAAATCTTGAAAACCGATTGGGGCTTTCTCCATGTAGCTTGGGTGCAGGGCCAATCCAAGTCCGGGAGTTGCTCGAGCGGGTGCAGATCAATGGAGAAAACCTGGCAGGCATCACCCATCGCGAGGGGCTTCAACTGCGCGCTGAGGGGCTCAGCGAAAAGCTCAGGGAGTGCAATGCAGGAAATGAGCTTGGGATGATTCGGCTCCAATCCCTCATGCAACAGCGCACCCAGCTCGTTCAGCTTGCAAGCAACACCTTGAAAGCGTTGGACGAAGGTCGCGACCTGGTGGTGGGGAATCTGAGATGAGTGCACGTAAAGCAACTGCAGAGGCATCAAATCACGCAGCCGCATCTTCTCGCGTGTCCCTTGCACCATGGCTTCGGGGTGGGGATCGCCTCTCCCCCGTGGCACGGGCCATCGGACTGAGTGAAGAAGATTGCCGGTCCATTCGACGCCATGCGATCCGTCTCGAATCCCGTGGCGAGTGGCAGAAAGCCCTTGATGCCTATCGGGTGGCCATGATCGTCGAGCCCCTCCAAGCCTCAAACTGGTTTGGGCTTGCGCGCTGCTACCGGCGCACTGGCGACGAGGAAACAGCAAAACGGATTGAACTTTGTGCACGAATCATTGAGGAGAAAACCCTATGAGCCGCATCGAGCAACGCACAACCCCACTTTTTGAGCGCACCCACCTTGAGACCCCCCCTGGCGAAATCGAACACCACCTCGCTGAACGCATCGCCATGAGAGAGCAAAGAAGCCAGAGCGACGCAGACATCACTCAAAAAACAGCCCGGTTGCTCGACCATTTCGTTGCAGACATGTTTTCCATCCTTGAATCCCTTCAACTTGAAGCACGAAACAACCAAAGCAAGGTACAAGAGCAAGACAGCCGCAGCCGAGCCACCTCTGCCTCTCAAGCCCACGCCCAAAAAGTACAAGAACTTGAACAAGCGATCCGAGACCGGATGCGAGCTTCTGAGTCCGACTTCTTCGGCAATCTCTTCCGAGTGATTGCCTCTGTCGTTTCAGCGGTGGTGGGTGCACTTGGAGCCGTATTTACAGGTGGGGCGAGCTTGGTTGCAGCCATTGCAACGATTGTGGCCCTGATTGGTCCAATGGTCATGAACCTTCTTGCCGATGCTGGAGTAGTGGATCGGGCCTCTGCCCAGGCCGTGAGCATCGGCATTGCAGCGGTGGCCACAGTGGTGTCTTTTGGGGCAAGCGCGGCAAGCCTGGCTGGTGCCATTGGTCAAGCCGCAGTGGCAATCACAGACACTGCAATTCGGAGCGCGATTGAGGTTTTCACCCAGATCGGCACATTGGTGAGCGCAGCAGGCCAAATTGCAAGTGGCGCCTTCACCATCAACTCAGCACTTCTCCGCCACAGTGCAAGCCAACACGAAATTCAGGCAAGCCAGCACCATTTCTTTCGAGAAGCTGAACGCGAAGCACAAGAAGAAGCCATCGAAGTCATGCGCAGCATCCTCAAAGCCTTTGCCCGCACAGCCGAATCGCTGCGGAACTGTCGCGAAGAACAGGCAGCAGCAACCAGGGCAGCCTTGATCGCCTGCTAGATTCGCTGCCACCACGAGGCAAGCCTTCCTTGTCTTTCTTTCTTGGCTTTTCTTCTTTGCTTTGTCTTTCTTGCACCTTTTATCTCTTTCAACGAAAGGAGTTTTGAAATGCGTATCTCACCTTCATCCTTTTCAATCGCATCAATTGCTCCAACCAGTGTTGAGGAAGCAGTGGCTTTTGCTGCCAAAGAAAGTGCGCAGCAATCAGAAAAAGCCAGTAGCGAACTTCGTTCCTTAAGCCGAAAGGCCCGAATGGAAGCGGAGCAAGCAGAGCTCGCGAAGGCACAAAGTGCAACCCAAAGCGAACTCATGGCTGGCATTCTTCAAGGTGCTGGTCAAATCGCTGCCGCTTGCGCCACAATTGCCTCTTCCACCATTCAACTCTCTTCAAGTCCGCCTCCTCAAGGAAGCCCAGCCCCCCTGCAGGGCTCTCACACCTTGAAGGCAGAATCCACCTCAAGCGCAGGCCGCCTGGTTGAGGGAGGAGGTAATCTACTGCGAAGCAGCATGGAAACATTGAGCCATGTCTTCCGGGCTGACTCTGCCAATGCCCGCATGGCAGAGCGAGAAACCAGGCTCAACAGAGACGCAATCGAGTCAATCGAAAAGCAAGCCCAGGAGGATGCCCAGGCACTGCGTGGCCTCCAAGAGCGTTTCCTTGAGGCAGCGCGCACATTTATTACGGAACGCAAGCGTGCAGCTGAAGCAGCCTTGCGCGCTTAGTGATCGCCAGCCTTAGCCCCTTCGATGGATGTGTAAAGCCGCTTTTCAATCGCCAAGGAACCGCTTTTTCCGCTCATCATTCCGCCAAAGCACAATGAGAGGCTTCTTAAAAAAGCGGTTGTCCTAATCCTAAAAATCATCATGTGAAGGCTGCCCTTGCTCCTTCTCTCGAGTTTGCAATTGCGCTAAAGGCCTTGTGAGGCCTATGACGGTGCTTATCTACGACACATTGCGCTCAGAAAAAAAAGCTTTCGTTCCTTTAAATCCCCCCCAAGTGCGAATCTACGTGTGCGGACCGACGGTTTATGACCACGCCCACCTGGGGCATGCGCGATGCTACGTGATTTATGACGTGCTTGTCCGCCATCTGCGCGCGCGAGGCTTTGAAGTCAAATACGTGCGGAATGTCACCGATGTAGACGATAAAATCGCTGCCAGGGCCCGCGAGCTCAACGAAGAGCCGCTTCGACTTGCCCGCCGTTTTGAAGAGGCTTTTCAAGAAGACATGCGTCGCTTGGGCAACCTCGATCCGACGGTCGAGCCGCGCGTCTCAGAGCACATTGCGGACATCATCGCTTGGATCGAGAAACTCATTGAACTGGGGCACGCCTACGTGGTTGACGGCGACGTATACTTTCACGTGCCTTCTTTTGGGGAGTACGGAAAACTATCAAAGCGCCCTGCCCAAGCCATCCAAGCGGGCGCAAGCGGGCGCCTAAGAGAAGAAGAAGCAAGAAAAAAAAGGCATTCTGCTGATTTTGCACTCTGGAAAGCCCATCCAGCCGACGAATGGGGTTGGCCTAGCCCGTGGGGATGGGGAAGACCAGGGTGGCACATTGAATGTTCGGTAATGAGTGCCAAACACGCAGGCCTTCCCCTTGATCTTCATGGAGGTGGATTGGATTTGGTGTTTCCTCACCACGAAAACGAAATCGCACAAAGCGAAAGCTTAATGAAAACAGAATTGGCACGCCATTGGATGCACAATGGATTCGTAGAAGTGAATAAAGAAAAAATGTCTAAAAGCCTCGGGAACTTTTTCACAATCCGAGAATTGTTTGGCCGTTACGACCCTGAGGTGATCCGCTATGCAATGCTCACTGTCCACTATCGCTCCCCTCTGAATTTTGACGTCGTCGTGAGTGAAGACGGCCAACTGCTTGGCTTTCCTTTGCTTGATGAAAGCGAAAAACGAGTCGAGTACTTGTATGAAACCCGCCAGCGCTTGCAATTGATCCCAGCGTCCAAGCTCAAAGCCGATGGCCCCATCCCACAGGCCATTTCCCAATTTCCCGAGCTACTCGCTCAAGCCCTGGACAACGACCTTGATTTTCCCTTAGCCCTTGCGCGCTTAAATGATTTTCTCAAAGCCACTAACGATTGGGCTGACCAAACCATTCGAAAAGGCGGGAACATTGCCACAATTGAGTCAATTGAAAAAGGCTGGGCTTGCCTCGTGAATGAGATGGGAATTGGCGCAAAACCTCCGCAAGAATTTCTCCTCGGGCTCCGCAAAAAGAGGGCTCGGGCACGAGGCATCTCCGAAGAGGAAGTCGAAGCCAGGATTCAAGCACGGACACTTGCCCGCCAGGCGCGAGACTTTGCAACTGCTGATGCCATCCGTGCAGAGCTCATGAAGCTTGGCATTGAATTGATGGATGGCCCTCAAGGCACATCATGGCGGATTCGCCCCTCTTAGCCTTTGCCTTTGCAAAGTGGCTCTGGACATTTCTTCATGCCTGCTTTTCTCGTTGAAGGAAGCTTTGCCTGCGCCCGTAGGTGAAGTAAATCACCATCCCAACCGCAAGCCACATCAACAACCGATACCATGTTTGTGCTGGTAGCCCCCACATCACAACCAAACACACCAATGCGCCGAGCGGACCGACCACCCAAGGCATTGGAACCTGAAAAGATCGAGGGTGATCAGGGTTAGTAACCCGAAGAATTGGCACACCTATGCACACCAATACAAAGGCCAGAAGCGTTCCTATGGAAACCAATTCACCAACCACGTCAATTGGCAATGCCCCTCCTGCCAAGCACACAAAAGCAGTGGTCACGACGGTTGCTATATGAGGAGTTTGAAAGCGGGGATGGGTGCGATCAAACCAAGGCAAAAGCCCATCTCTTGCCATCGCGTAAAAAATGCGAGACTGCCCCAACATCATCACCAGGATCACGCTCGTTAGCCCCGCAATCGCACCGAGTTTGATCAATAGGGTGAACACCCCAGCAGCATTTGGATTCCAGCCCCGGAGTTCAACAATCCGGTTGATTCCCACTGCAATGGGAGCAGGTACACCCAGCTCTCGATAGTGAACCACCCCGGTGAGGGTAAAGGCCACAAGAATGTAGAGCAACGTGCAGATGAATAACGAGCCCAAAATCCCGATTGGAAGATCGTGAGAGGGGCGACGCGTCTCTTGGGCTGCGGTTGAAACAGCATCAAACCCAATGTACGCAAAAAACACCACCCCTGCAGCAGTAAGCACCCCACCGATTCCCCACCCGTATCGCCACGCCCCATCAACCATCTCAGGCAGGGGAACGAGCGACAATAAACCAGGTGCATTTGGGTTAACATAAAGGTTAGCAGGGTTGACAAGCCCTATTCCAAGAACAATGAAGGTGCAAATGATTGCAACCTTGATGAATACTATCACGTTGTTGACCCAAGCGCTTGTAGTGATTCCTCTGTAGAGGACAGAACCACAAATCAACCCAACCAGGGAAGCAGGGACATTCCAAACCCCCCGAACAGATGCTCCTGTCGAGAGTTTCAACTCCTCGAGGGGGCCCTTGGTAAGGGGTAGAAGCCAATCTGGCAAGGAAAACGAGGAAGAGGCTCCACTGCTCAGTTGCGCAACCGATTTGATGACTTCAACCAAATACCCACTCCATGCCACCGACACCACACTCGCACCAAAAGCATACTCAAGCACGAGATCCCAACCGATGATCCACGCGATCAGCTCCCCCATCGTGGTGTAAGTGTAGGTGTAGGCAGAGCCTGCAATTGGAATCATGGCAGCCAGCTCGGCATAGCAAAAGCCCGCCAGGGCACACAGCATGCCACCGATAACAAACGAAAACACGATGCCTGGCCCCGCGTAAGTGGCAGCTGCTTGCCCTGTAATCGAAAAAATTCCTGCCCCAATAATCGCACCTATCCCCAGCATCGTGAGGTGAAATGCCCCTAAGGAGCGGCGCAAGCCTGCTTTCCCCTCACCCAAGTGCGGATCGCTGGCTTCCTCTACAGCGCGGGCAAGATCTTTTTTGATGAAGAGCCGTGATAGATCAGCCATCCATTATCCCTCTCGGTGGCAACTCAACACAAAACACGCTTCTAGGCAGTGTCGATCGCTTGGAGGCTCTAATGCAAGTTTGTAGAACAAAGGGGCCCTACTCCATGCGAGGCACTCCCACAACCTAGCCCCCTTCGAGGCGCCTTTTGAGAGCAGCAAGCTCATCTTCGACAATTGCTCCTCCCGCTTTTTTTTCAAGCTCTTTGAAGCGTGCCTCGAGCGTTTCTCGCTCTGGGTCCTCAAGCACAGCCGAAGCTTCGATTTCTGCTTCAAGACGATCGATCCGACTGGTCAAACGGTCAATTGCCGAAATGCCGCCGGATAAGGCACTGGCTTCGGCAGTGCGGTTGCCCCGGAGCTGAGCAGCAATTGTGCTTTTCCTCGCTTTAAAGTCCTCAAGTTTCCGCTCTGCGTTTGCGATTGAATCCTGAAGCTTGGCTGCTGCAGAGGCCGCAATCTCGGCCTGTCGCTTCAAGCTTTCTGCATTCGCTTTGACCTTGTGCTTCATCTTCAATGCATCGCGGGCCAAGTTCTCGTCTCCTGCCCGCAAAGCAAGCATTGCCTTTTCCTCCCACTTGAAAGCCTCTGCCTCGGCCTCAGCTGCTTTGCTTTCAAGGCGTTTTGCAGTCCCCAACTGAGCCACAAGATCAGCCTTGGCCTTGCGCAGCTCTTCCTCCATTTCCAAGATGGTTTGCTCAATCATCTTGGCTGGATCTTCGGCCCGATCGAGCGTTGCATTGATGTTCGAACGAATCACCCGATTCAAACGGTCAAAAATTCCCATCGCTTCCTCCTCATTTTCGCAAACGCTAGATTTATCCAAAACCCCTCACTCAATCACCTGGCAAACCAGAGTTTAGGGTTTTGACAATTGCTTCTTGGCTTTCACATGTCAGAAGTGCCAGGGCACAATGCATGCTACAAACTTGGTTGGTCGTGAATCTCCTCTCTATGGCAAAAGGGTTTTGATTACAGGAGGCGCTGGCTTCATCGGGACAGCACTCACACGCGCCCTTCTTGAAACAAGCAAAATTCGTATTTTTGACAATTTGCGCAGAAATGCTCTCAAAGAAGCAGGATTAATCGATCATCCAGATGTCGAATTGATTGTTGGTGATGTTCGTGATTTCAAAGCCCTCCAAGAAGCCTTTGAAGGTGTTGACTACGTGGTGCACATGGCCTCAATCGCTGGGGTGGATACGGTGCTTCAAAATCCCGTGCTGACCATGGAAGTCAGCCTCGAGGGTACGATGAATGCGCTCCGAGCAGCCCGAGCCGCTAGGGGCATTCGTCGCTTTGTTGATTTTTCAACCAGCGAAGTGTTTGGCTCGTATGCCTACAGGGTGCGCGAAGCAGACGTCACCAAGCTTGGTGCTGTCGGAGAAGCAAGATGGACCTACGCTGTGAGCAAGCTTGCAACGGAACACCTCGCTCACAATTACCACAAGCAATATGGCCTTCCAACCTGTTCCATTCGTCCCTTTAATGTTTATGGCCCAGGTCAAGTGGGGGAAGGTGCGATTCATAACTTTATTGTCCGTGCTTTGCGAAATGAGCCGCTTCTCATTCACAACAACGGCGATCAAATTCGAAGTTGGTGCTACGTCGACGACATCGTTGATGGAATTCTGCGCACCCTCATTTTCGAGGAAGCGATAGGCCAGGCCTTCAACATTGGTAACCCACGAAGCACAATCACAATCTATCAGTTGGCCCGCCTGATTTTGCGGCTAAGCGCTTCGTCTTCTCCGATTGAATTTGTCCCTTGGAATTTTACAGATGTGGAGCTGCGGGTACCTGACGTTCGTAAGGCAGAGCGCTTGCTTGGCTTTCGCCCCAAAGTCGATCTTGAGGAGGGGATAATGCTCACAATCGATTGGTACCGCAAGCGCCAAGCCCTTGCTCTTGTAAACCAAAAAGAAAACGCCAAGGTTGACGACCCGCACCGCCAGGGGGGATGATTTAAGCAATGGAGAGCCTATCGAAAAAGTGCGTTCTTTCGCTCGAGGGAATTCGCGAAGATGGGTGGCTGGACCGCCTCATGCTCAGCTCTCCAGAGCTTCGCCAAATCGCCGCAGTGCTCGGCACCTCTTTCACAGCTCAGCTGCTCGTTTCGGGCTTGCGCCTCGTTGCGGTTCTTCTTGATGAACGCAACCCAGAAGCCTCTCGCATCCAGTTTGAGCACGCCGTAGGCGGCATTCGGAAGGAACGCACAGCATTTGAACTGCACAAAGAACTGGTAACGGCTTTCACATCCCAACCATATGTGCCCCCCTTTGAGTTGAGCCGAGAACCCTCTCCAGAAGAAATCCGGGCATGGCTTGGCACGCAGATTCTTTTTCTTGCTCCAATTTACCGAATTGAGCTTTTGGCCATCGAGTGGTCTGATGGAGGCCTCCCTCTCATTGTCTGCCGCACCGACGGGCAAACCCTATCGCTGCGTCTCGAAGAACTCGATCAATTGCTGCGAACTCGCATCCTTGCAGAACGAGTCCCCTGGGCTCGCCCAAGGAGCTGGTCCATCGACATGGCTTCTCTCATGGAAGCGGAACGAGCAGCCCAAGCCGGCAATCATGCGCGAGTGCTCGAAATCCTCGAAAGCTGGATAGAGCCTCTGGCCCTTCTTGTGAGATCCAGTGTCAGCGCAAACCTTTCGAGCGAGATCCGGCAGGCAGCTGTGCGCGCCCTCGGGATGATTGCTACGGCTAACGCGGCAATCGGCCAACGGGAGTGGGCTGAAGAGATTTATCGGCTTGGAATTCAATGGAACGCCGACTCTCCCGAAGGGGCTTTGCTCTACAAGCAGCTTGGAGAAATGAGATTGGAGGCCGATCGGGCTGGCGAGGCAATCGGTCTATTTTGTCGGGCTCTATTGCTTTGGGACAAAGAACCAGAACGATACAAAAACGAAAGGGCACTAACCCTTCTGGCCCTGGCCCGCGCCTTTGCCGCTCGCCACCGATGGCTTGCTGCGCTCGCGTGCATTCGCCAAAGCAAGGCCCTCGGCCTGTCCAGTCCACTGGCAGAAGAGATTCGCACGAGCGCCCATCACTCGCTCGGAGAATCGTGGACGCAGGTTGAGGCTTTTTTGGACCAAAAAACCGAGTAGAGGCCTTACAAAGGGTGTCAATCCATAAACCAAAAATTACAATTCACTGACAATTCGCATGGCATAGTCACCTTGCGGAGTCTTTCCTCCGAAAAGCTGAGGTGAACATGCCATCTCTCGAGTGCCTGGTGATCGGCCTCTATCTTGGACTCCTCACGATTCTCGGCGCCTACGGCTTTCATCGCATCCAACTCCTCTACCTCTATTTGCGTTACAGAAAGATTAAACCCCAACCGATCGGGCGATTTGATGAACTGCCCCGAGTAACAATTCAGCTCCCAATATACAACGAAATGTACGTTGTCGATCGTTTGCTAGAGAGCATTGCACGGATCGATTACCCGAAAAACAAGCTAGATATCCAAGTGCTCGATGATTCAACTGACGAAACTCAAATCATCGCGCGGGCAAAAGTAGAAGAGCTCAAGAAACAAGGTTTTGACATCGCATACGTGCATCGAAAACAAAGAAAAGGGTTTAAGGCAGGTGCTCTACAAGCAGGTTTGCAATCTGCAAAAGGCGACTTTATTCTCATTTTTGATGCTGATTTTGTGCCTCAACCGTCAATTGTAAAAGAATTGATTCATTATTTCACCGATCCGCAAGTTGGTATGGTTCAAGCCAGGTGGGGCCATCTCAATCAGAGCTATTCGCTTCTCACCCAAGTTCAATCGATGATGCTTGACGGTCATTTTATCATCGAACACATAGGCAGAAACCGTTCTGGCCGTTTTTTTAATTTCAACGGAACCGGTGGGATGTGGCGTAAAAGCGCTATTTTGGATGCAGGGGGGTGGCAAGATGACACACTGACTGAAGACATGGACCTTTCTTTTAGGGCCCAAATGCGGGGGTGGAAATTCATTTATGTTCCAGATATTGTGACGCCAGCTGAGTTGCCCTGCGAAATCAATGCATTCAAAGGGCAACAGTTTCGATGGGCAAAGGGGTCAGCACAAACAACTAAGAAACTTTTTTGGCAAGTGATTAAAGCAAAAATTCCTCTCAAAGTAAAAATCGAATTAATCTTTCACATGACAAATAACTTTGCTTATGTTTTTCTTCTTGTTTTAGCCGTCTTACAGCTTCCAAACATGTGGTTGCGCCATTACTTTGAGTCTCCGAAGCTGGTCTGGTTTGATTTGCCACTGTTCATGTTAACCAGTGCATCGATCGCTGCTTTTTATTTGGTCGCGCATCATGCCATTTACGGCCGAATTCTTGAGGCATTTTGGAAATTGCCGATGATGATGGCAGTTGGAATAGGCCTCTCACTCAATAACGCCCGGGCAGTGATAGAGGGCTTGTTTGGCCCCCATGGCGAATTCGTTCGAACGCCAAAGCACGGGATCACAAGTCGTAATCACAGCTGGAAAAACAAAAAATATAAAACTTCTCACCAGGCATATTCATGGATCGAAATCATTCTCGGTGTTTACTTCTTGGCAACGATTTTGATCGCAATTGCAATCGGCGCATGGAGCACTGTTCCTTTCCTTCTTCTTTTCATGGTTGGATTTCTTTATGTGGGTTTCACCTCCCTCATCCATTCCAGCCAATCTGTCGAACAAACCAATGTCACGGGCCAAAATGGTCAACTTTTGTGCGCAAAAGCATGAAGCCATCTTCCACTGCTGAATTGGGGGCAAAGGCAGCCTGCGTCCGGGCTCACTCCATCAGGCTTCTCCATTTTTGCCGATTTTTCGCGCGGGGAAGAGGTGATGCCGTACCATCCCCCGCGTGCGTACACTGTATTATGATGTAGTACATTCAGCTCCGTCATTTCCCGCCCCCTCGCCTCTTCCACGCGAAAGCGGGCCTTTCCTCAAGTGGGCGGGAGGCAAAAGCCGATTGGTGCCCCAGCTGCTTAGGTTGCTTCCTGAAGGCGTCGAGCGCATGCGCCACATCGAGCCCTTTGCAGGAGGGGCTGCGTTCTTTTTTGCGCGGCGTCCAAAGCGCGCGCTTTTGGCAGACATCAACGAGCCCCTGATCAACACCTATCGCTGTGTTCGGGATCAGGTGGACCAAGTGATTGAAGCGCTCCGAGAGTTGGCCACCAAACATGGAACGGGAAGGTATTACGAAGTGCGTGCGGAATATAACGCAACAAAGCACATTCCCCCTCACCGCCGGGCAGCAATGTTCATTTATCTCAACAAAACCTGTTTTAATGGCCTTCATCGGGTTAATCGACGCGGAGAATTCAACGTGCCAGAGGGAAAATACAAAAATCCACGCATCTTGGATGAGCCTCAATTGAGGGCTGCAAGCCAGGCCCTTCAAAACGCAGAACTGCATTGCGGAGATTTTGAAGAAATCCTGGATTTTGTAAAACCTGGTGATTTTGTGTATCTTGACCCTCCCTACGAACCAATTAGCGGAACGTCAAACTTTACCTCCTATGCAAAGGCAGAGGGATTCACACGAAAAGACCAATTTCGCTTAAAGAATGTGTTTTGCGCACTCGATCGACGCGGAGCAAAAGTCATGCTCTCAAACAGCGATGTGCCTTTTATCCGAGAACTTTATCGAGAATATCGCATCGATCAGGTGTTTGCGCCGCGGCTTATCAGTTGCGACGTACGAAGTCGCGAACCCGTTCCCGAATTGGTCATAAGAAATTTTTAAACTACAAAACTGGCCAGAATTGTTCTGGAATTGAGTCATTTACCCAAAGCGCAGCAAGGTCCATTGAAAGAGCAACGCTTACATGGATCAAAAACCCGCTCCAAATTGAACGGGTTTTCATTGCCAAGGTGCCAAGTACAATCCCCGCAATGATTGCTGCAAGCGTCTCGAGAAAAGGCTTTCCAAAATGAATCATGCAGTATGGAACCACCATCGCAAAGATCGCCTGTGACCCCATGGTGGCTTTCATTGCTTTAAGCCAAAAGCCACGAAAAAAAAACTCAAGCGAGAAAAACTGGGCCGCATACATGAGCTCCCACGCCATAAGATCAAGCCAACTTCTCCCGCATAATTTGTAAAACGGATAATACACTTGAAAGTGAGGATGGTGACGGGCAACAAGAATGACACAAACGAGAACGATGATAAAGCTCGTTGCGTATATCCAAGCATGCTCAAGCCACCCATCCGTTTCCAGGCCATACTCTCGAATTGGCTCACGAAAAATAAACACAACGACAAGCAGCGGAATCACGAAATAGCCAAATACGCGAAATAACGACCACCAAGCAAATCCCATAAGTTCAAAAAAAGGGGATTTTTTCAATTGAGGAGCGTAAGCATTTGCCAACTCCACAAAGTGAACCGTGTGGCCAAAGTACTCCATGACCGAAAGGCAAACTGCTCCAACGATCAGAGACCAAAGCGGTCGAAAGTCGTAAAAAGGCAAAGGCTCTCGTTGAGCTTCACGATCAATTTCAATCCAGGTTTCAAGGAAAAAGCGGCGCGGATGAATTTCAAGCAGTTTATTTTGAAAGATCTTTAAGTTGGAAAACACAAAAAGGGCAATGCCCCCTCCCATCAAAGCAATGCCTAACTCAAAAGGCAAAGAGCGGTTCTGCCAGAGGCCAAGTAAAAAAAGAACAATTCCAAAACCAACGCCCGCTCTTCCCAACAATCGAAAATGCTGAAGCTCCCTTTGGTCCCGCTCTGTCAGATCCATTGCTTTTTCAAGGCTCGCCCATCAAGCAGAGGACTCTACCTGGTTTTGAGAAGCGAGACGGATTCCGTGATCGAGACGATAAAGGGCTCGTTCTTTGCCAAGCACTTCCAAAACCTCAAACAACCCTGGGCTTTCTGCGCGCCCTGTAAGGGCAACGCGCGCTGGCTGTGCGATGTCTTTGATGAAAAAGCCGTTTTCCGTGAGCCAAGCCCGTATCGATGACTCCAAGCTTTTGCGATCAAAGTCCTTTTGGGTCTCAAGGTAGGCCCGAAATCGAGTGAGGCGCTCGACAACTCCAGGTACAAGGTGTTTTGCCACTGCCTGATGGTCGTAGCGGGGCAAATCGCGAAAATAGAAATCGACCATCTGCGCAACATCGACGAGGGTGATGGCGCGGGTCTTGACAGTCCCCACTGCCTTCACCAGCCGCTCTTCGCTGTCAACCACGAGCTCAGGAGCGAGAAAAGCTCGCGCTTGGCGCGCAAGGTCCTCATCAGAGAGGGCGCGCAAGTGGGTGGCCTGAACGTACTCAAACTTTTTGAGATCGTATTGCGCAGGGGTTTTTCCAACGTGAGACCAATCGAATTTTTCGATGAGCTCTGCGCGTGTAAATATTTCTTGATCACC
>JANWYL010000150.1 GCA_025056955.1 Sandaracinaceae bacterium
AAGTGCGCTTCTTCGAGCACTTCTCCGTCAAGGGTGATCTGCTGCTTTTCTTGTAGTTGAACCACAATTCGAAGGTGTGGAATGCGCGCAAGGAGCTGTTCAACTGCCTCACGGGCTTGGGTGCCGTACTTTGTGCGAAGCTCGCTGCCCGCTTCCTGCAAAAAGTGGTGATAACTATCTACCGCTTCGACGAGGAGTCCGGACTCGGCCTGAGCAGTGGCCAAGTTCAAAAGCACTTCGATCCTGCGGGTGAGGGCATAAACCCGTTCGAAATATTCTCGTGCGCTTGCCCAGTTTCCTTTGCGGCTTTCTTCAACGCCTTGTTCGAAAAGTTGGCGGGCAAGAAGTCGATCTTGAGGAGAGAGCCTTGGGGTGGTGGGGGAGCTCCTTTCTTGGGCATGAGCCCTAAAAGCTTCGCCCACCAGTCCGACCATCAAAAAAAAGCTCCAAGAAAGAAGGGATGCTTTAGAAGTCCACATGTTCGATCAAAAGTTCCTTGGCTTTGGGAGTGCGCCGCTTTGCTGGAGCTTTCATCGAGCTTTCTGTCAGGGAAGAGGGAGTTGGTGGCACGGAAGGTAAAGGCGGGGTAGGCTCTACACTGGCTTTTGGTTGAGGAGGTGCTTCTGATTCGGGGACAAGAAGAGTGGGTGAAGGAGCAGGAGAAGAGGGATTTGGTGCGAGAGGTTGGGTTGGGGGCATTGGTAGTGATTGTGCGCGCCTCGAAAGCCATACAACCAACCCGACTGCACCTAGGGTGAACACACCGAGAATAAAAGCCACTGTCAAGACTTGCCCCATGGAGATGGGCTTGTGCACTTTCGAGTGGATTGATTGAGGAATTGGTTGGGAAGCGGTGTGCAGATTGGTAGAAGGACTCGATATTTCTTGTGAGCAGGGCTTTTCGAGTAGAAGGTGTATGCCAGAGCGCTGAATCGGTTGAACCCCAGAAATCTCGAAGGGCAATTCAGTTTTGGCCTTGACAATTTCGTCGGCCATCAAATCGGCAAGAACACCGGCAATGTCTTCTGCTTCGACGGGTTCAAGCGATTTTGTTGCTTGCGCAAGGGTCCGACGCATTTCAAGGGCTGTGGCGTATCTCTCTTCTGGCCTGACTGCGAGTGCACGAAGGACGGCTTCATCCAGTTCCCGGTGCACCCAAGGCGCATAATGGCTTGGAGGAGGAATTTGCGGGTGGCGCACGCGCTCTAGAAGCTCTTCTTCGTTGCGACCCCTAAATAGCCGTTGGCCAGTGAGGCATTCCCAGAGCACAATTCCTAGGGCGTAGATGTCCGTTCTTCGATCCACCTCGAGCCCCCATGCTTGCTCCGGGGCCATGTAACGAAGCTTGCCCTTGATGGCGAACGCAGTGGTCTCATGCAGGCGCCCCCGGGCCTTAGCAACCCCAAAATCGATGAGTTTGACGTGGCCGCTATAGCTCAAAAGAATGTTCTGGGGCGTGACATCCCGATGGACGAGGCCAAGGGGAGTGCCGTCATCGCCACGCAGCTCGTGTGCTGCGTGTAGCCCTTCTGCGACCCGCATTGCAATGTGCACTGCGAGTTCTGGCGACATGCATTTTCCTTCCTCTCGGATCCGCTTCCAGAAAGAGGAGAGGGGGCAGCCGTGGATGTACTCCATCACGATGTAGGGAAGACCGTTTTCCAGGCCAACTGCTTCAATGTGAACCACGTTTGGGTGTTGAATCCGCGCCGAGAGCCTGGCTTCATCCCAGAACATTTCAACAAAGCTTTGATCGGACGCGAGATGAGGGTGCACCACCTTGATCGCCACGTATCGCTCGAATCCGCCGGGGCCCCGCTTTCGAGCAAGATAGAGTGCGGCCATTCCTCCCGATCGAATGTGCTTGATGACTTCAAAGCCTCCAATGTGCTTACCTAACTCAAGGGAATGCTCTCCTTGCATCTCGTGCTCGTCGCTTTGGCATCAGGGTACATCGAATCGATCGGCTTTCCAAACAGGGGATGGGGTAGGTGATGACATAATTGGTTGGCACTTCAAAATAGCGGAGAGAAAATCACTCGCCGTTAACCTCCACCACCGCATTCACAACCGTTGTCGTCTTGGTTATCACAATTGTAGTAACCAGAGCTGCACGTAATCGTGCACCTGCCACCAGAACATAACGGTGAAGCATTGGCCCTCGTTAGGCATGCCAGCCCACATTCGCCGCAGTTGTTTGGGTCGTTGTTGAGATTGATTTCACACCCGTCGGAATGGTTGTTGTTGCAATCTGCGAATCCAGGGAGACATGAGATGGTGCACATTCCTGCAACGCATATGGGGGTTGCGTTTTGTTGTGCATGGCACGTGCGCATGCAGCCACCGCAGTGGCTTGGGTTAGTTCTGATGTCGGCTTCACACCCATCTGAGATATTGTTGTTGCAATCGGCGAATCCTGGGTTGCAGCTGTATTCACACCTCCCGTTTGCACAGCGGGCTGATGCGTTCGGGTATTCAGGACACGCTCGGTTGCACCCACCACAATGGAGGATTGATGAGGTGATATTGGTCTCGCACGCGTTTCCATAGTTGTGGTCGCAATCGGCCCATCCGTTAGGGCATTGGATTGTCCATCTCGCATCCTCTATCCCAGCATCACCGTGTTGTACTTCCTTCCTCCAAGGTGGGAGCAAGTGAGGCGGCACGTAGGCAGGAACACACCAACCTTCTTTACAGCTTTCTTCTCGACCGCATTCTTTGGAAATACAACTTTCACTTAGGTGAAGGACGACGAGGCGGCTCTCATGCATCACGAAACCAGTGCGCACCCTGGCTGTGCTTGCACCGGTTGGGCCATTTCCTATGGCCGTGATCCGCACAGGCTCCAAGGGGCCACTGATCCACCTAATCCCTGCAGATGGGATAACATCTCCCACCCTCCACCTCACCATTGTTCGGTGCACTTCTCCTCTTGGAGTAACGATCTCGAGGCTTACTGACTCTGCGGATGGATTGGGGTGCACCACAATGACGAGCTGGGTGAGGGGAGGTGAGGGAGTGCAGCCAAGGCAAAAGGCCAGTACCCATGCGGTCCAATTTCTAAGGCCACATCCTGCCTTTGGCTTTCTCAGAATCCGCTCCAGGCCATGGGGCACCTCAAGGGGCCAAAGATGCGGCGAGGTACACATACGCAAAAGGTCGGGTGGCAGTCATTTTGCCATGCGCCAGTTTGAAATGCAGGAGTGCAGTGATTCAAACGACACTTCCCCCCAATCCTTTTTCTTGTCACCCTTAGGGCAATGTACAAGGGATCAAGCGATTGGGAATTGTTGTCTGAAAGCAACCAAGAAATGAGTGCTCTAGAGATGCTGCTTGCTCCCGATTGCGACGATCGGCGCCTTCAACCCGAATTACCTCTTTCTCGTATTGCCGAGCGCACGGGAAGAGACCTCGCCTTGCTTGAGCGCTTTGTGGGAGCGATAGAACGCAAAGGGCAGGCTGTGATCTATGGCCCACCGGGGGTTGGGAAGAGCCACCTGGCTTGGGAGTTGGCTCGACACCTTGTGGGCGGAGGTGACGGCTTCATCCGTCGCTTCGTGCTTCATTTTGCCGTGACATATGAAGACTTTATTCAAGGGCATCGCCCTGTCGTGCGAAAGGATGGAAGCACTTGGTATCCACTCGTGCGAGGGCGTTTTTTGCAGTTTGCTGAAGACGCCCTGCGACGGAGTGGTCGATGCGTGCTCATCCTTGAGGAGATGCACCGGGCCGACGTGGGCCGCATTCTTGGCGAGATCGTTCATCTTCTTGAGCACCGCGGGGAACCGCTCCCCCTTGCTGCTGGTGATCTTTCAGTGGTCGTGGCCAAAAACATCCGCATCATTGGCACGATGAGTTCTTCTGATCTCATGGCGGGTGCAAACGACCTTGTCCTTCGAAGGCGCTTTGCATTTCTGCGCCTCGATCCCGATCCGAATGTGCTTCGCGCTTTTCACCGATCAACAGGATTCCCAGTAGAGGGTTTGATTGCTGTGCTCGAGCGGATTTCTCAAGCGGTTCGCGATCCCAACCGAATGCTTGGGATTTCTTACTTTCTTCGCAGCGATCTCGCAGAAGTGATCGAAGACGTTTGGCGTTTCGAAGTCGAGCCGATGCTTGAAGCGATCTTTTCAACCTCTCCAGAGGAATGGTCTCGATTCCGATGGGAAGCCGTACGCCATCGCATCATGAACGCTTAATTTCGGGCAACTTCGTCTTTAAGAGATCGCCAAGGGTGCCAAGGGGGGCTTTTCCACCTCTAGAGGCTCGATAAGCGTCGAATTCAGCCCGTTCCATCTCCTCTTGTGCTGCCCGGATCGAAAGCTTGGCTTTGCCCCCAGAGACTTCGATGACTTTGGCTTTAACGAGGGTGCCGATTGGAAATTCCTTGCGCAGGTCTGCCCCAGGCCTTTTGCCAGTTTCACTGCTTGGGATAAAAGCCCGTCCACTCCGCCCTGGAACGCCTTTGCGCTGTACCACAAGTCCTTGCGGCTCGATGTGCTCGACACTCGCCTCGACAATTTCTCCTACAACGAATTCTCTATCAGCTTCGATGTCTCCTGCCTTGGCATCTTCAGAAGGCAAGGCCAGCTCCAATCGACGCCGTGCCATGTCGATCGAGCGCACCCTCACGAGCATGTTCTGGCCAATCGAAAGCACTTCATCGGGTCGTACCTTTCGAAAGCTTAGCTCTGAAAGGGGCAGAAAGCCTTCAATGCCAAACTCGAGGCGCACAAAGGCTCCAGAGTTGGTGAAACGGCTCACTTGTCCTGCGAGCACTTTGCCAACTTGAGCGACCTTTTCGGCCGCCTCCCATGGATCACTTTGGACTGATCGAATTGACAAACGAATCTCATGACGGTCTCGTGCATTCGCATCGTTCCGAAGGACCACTTCTTTGACTTCGGCTTCCACCACATCGCCCACTTGATAAGCGTCTTTGGGCTGCACACGCATGTGAGCAAGCTCACGAGCTGGCACAAACGCTTCAATCCCCCCAATATCAACGAACAAACCATTTTGGCGCACTGCACTGACAACTCCTCGCACGATTCGCCCCGGCGCAAGTTCCGCTAGCTTGCGCTTGCGCTCCTCTTCGACCTGCTGCTCAAGGTAGGCGCGTCTGGAGAGAACAACGTGGCGCCCCTCGATTTTTGTCACGAAAAAAGAAAGTGATTTTCCAAGGAAGTGATCGGCGCTTTCCACTCGGTTGATGTCAAGCTGGGAGAAGGGGCAAAAGGCCTTCACTTGCCCCACCAGGACCTCGACACCTCCCTTATTGGTGCCAACCACTTTGCCTTCGACAAGCATCTGATGTTCAAAAGCCTGTTGGATTGTGCTCAGAGAAGCGTCTTCTGAGGCCACCCTGCAGCGCAGGCGAATCATGCCCTCATCAATGCCGGTGACGATGCCTCTGATTCGCTTTCCAACTTCGATCTTCGCTCCCTCATGTAATTCACTGCGCTCCAAGTAGCCCTGCTCCTTGTAACCAATGTCCACAAGGACGTAGGTTTCCGACACGTGCACCACGTTTCCCTCTACTTCTTCTCCGATCCGCAAATGCCTTAGTTCAGCAAAGGGCACTTCGCCGCGCTCGAGGAGTTCGCTAAAGCGTTCTTTCATGGATTGGCTTTTTAGCCTTTCTGCTCAGGATTTCTACGCTTCTCTTTTGGGGATAGCTGTCGATTCCAGGAGCACTAAAAAAGCAAACAAGTTGCCACACTGACCAACGTTGGGTAGGCGCAAGGTATGCGGGCTGTTGTGCAGCGCGTCAGTTGTGCCTCTGTAAGCGTTCAGAGCGAGATCATTGCCGAGATCGGAAAGGGTTTGCTGGCATATGTCGGAGCAATGCGAGGAGATGGGGCAGCGGATGTTGCCTATACTGCCTCCAAGATCTTCGGCCTTCGCATCTTCGAAGACGAAGATGGCCGCATGGCCCGTTCAGTGGCAGAAGTCGGAGGAGCGATTTTACTTGTGCCTCAATTTACCCTCCTTGGTGATGTTCGACGCGGTCGACGGCCTTCTTTTGACGAGGCAGAAGCGCCTGAACGTGCGAGGATCCTTTTTGAGGAGCTCGTCCAAGCAATCCGAAGCGAGGCTGGTTGCCTTCTTGTACAGACTGGTCGATTCCGAGAGGAAATGACGGTTCGCGCAGCAGTTGATGGCCCTGTCACTATTCTCATTGATAGCAGGAGGACGTTTTGAGCCATGTCGCCCAAGTACGAGATCCGCGCAGCATTGCCTGGCGATGAGAGCCGGCTTCTCGAACTCGCTCGTTTCCTCAACACCGTCAACTTGCCTAATGACCCGCACGAAATCGCAGCCCTTCTCGAACGCTCGCAAGCATCTTTTGCTCAAACCATTCCTGACTACCGCTTGCGGGAATACGTCTTTTTGCTTGTCGAACGTGAAAGCAAGCGAGCGCTAGGGACCTCACTCATCATCGCTCAGCTTGGGAGACGGGACGCTCCGTACATCTACTTTGAGGTTCGGATCGAGGAGAGATACAGCGGCACTTTGGATCGCCACTTCGTTCATCAGGTGCTGAGAATCGGATACTCCTACAACGGCCCTACTGAAATCGGTGGTTTGGTTGTGCATCCAGAAGCGCGCCGTTTGCCTGAAAAACTCGGCATGCTCATCTCATACGTTCGCTTTCTTTTCCTCGCGCTTCATCGCAAACGATTCCAACCTCGGGTGCTTGCTGAATTGCTTCCTCCACTCGAGCCAGATGGCACTTCTCATTTGTGGGAAGCAGTGGGCCGACACTTTACGGGGCTTTCCTATCGCGAAGCGGACCGACTCTCCAAGCAAAACAAAGAGTTCATACGCGGCTTGTTTCCTGCGGGGGACATTTACGTCTCTCTGCTTCCCCCCCAAGCCCAAGCAGTGATTGGCCGTGTCGGAGCCCAAACGCGAGGAGTCGAAAAACTGCTACAGCGCATTGGCTTTCGTTATTGGAATCGTGTCGACCCCTTCGATGGCGGTCCTCATTTTGTGGCTGATATGGACGAGATTTCCTTGATCCGCCGTGCGTTCGTAGGACGTGCCGAAATTCGAGAGCCACGCAATGGAGTGACCAAAGCCTTGGTTGCGGTTGAGCGCGAAGTGCCTCCTTACTTTCTCGCTGTGCCTGCGTTCATAGAGCATAATGCTGAGCAAGTTTGCATTGACCCCCCTACAGCCCGAGCGCTTGATGTGAGAAGTGGTGAAAGGCTCTGTGTACTGCCCCTCGACTAAACTCGAGTTTTTAGGGCACTTTGAGGGGTAGGTAAGAAATTTTAATTTTCGCTCTTGACAGATTGCTCAGTCGTGTTAAATATCTCCTCGCTTCGATTGAGAAAGCGTCGCCCTCCCGAAAGGGAAACAACTTGACAGGAATGGAACATGTGCTAGAAGTAATGTCACATCGCAACAAAAGAGGCGATGAATCGAAGCAACGGTTGATCTCTGAAAACTGAATCGGGTAGTGATCGAAGTGAGCAAATAAAATGTGGTACGACGTGGACAGTCGTACTCACGGTCGTACTCAATAAATAAAAGATGAACTGCAGGTCAAGTCAAAGCTTGACTTCGCAATCAACTGGAGAGTTTGATCCTGGCTC
>JANWYL010000151.1 GCA_025056955.1 Sandaracinaceae bacterium
GAGGCAGCCCGAAAGCCGCTTCCAAATTCAAGGCCAGTCACTGCCGGTATCGAAAAGAGGGCCTTGGCGAGATCGGCTTTGAGCTTGTCGAAAACAGGCTCGCCAAGCCCCGGCGGGACGTTTCGGGCGAGGATTTCTGCGATGCCTCCAAGCGAATCGCCCTGAGCGCGCGCTGCCTCGACGCATGCGGCCATTGCCAAAGTGCTTTGGGGATCAGGGCAGCGCATCCAGTTGGGCTCACCACTCGGCAAGCGCTCGATGGCTTCTCGGGTGAGTTGGTCGATGTCGATTGGGGGGGCTTCGATGGGGCCAACGCGCATGGTGTAAGCGACAATTTCTGTGCCAAAACATGTGCGAAGGAGTTTTTTGGCGATGGCACCGGCACAGACGCGCGCGGCGGTTTCTCGGGCGCTTGCGCGGCCACCGCCTCGGGGGTCGCGGATGCCGTACTTGGCCTCGTGGCTCCAGTCCGCGTGCCCTGGCCTGTACGTCGAAACGAGTGCTTCATAGTCTTCCGAGCGGGAATTGCGGTTGCGGATGAGGATGGCGATGGGAGCGCCTGTGCTTCGGCCCTCGTAGATGCCCGAAAGAATTTCGGGCTCGTCTTCTTCGTTGCGGGAAGAGGCCAAAGGGGATTGTCCTGGACGCCTCTTTTGAAGTTCGGCGACAAGATCACTCCGATCGATTTCGAGGCCTGCGGGACAACCATCGATGATCGCAAGGATGGCTGGCCCATGCGATTCTCCGGCTGTGGTCACGCGGAAGACCTGGCCGATGGTCGATCCGGGCATGGGTTGAATTTTGGAGGGCCTTCTTTGGGCGACAAGGAGGCGCACCCGTGGTAGGCATGGGGCATGCGCGTGGAGCAGCATCTTGAGGCTCGGGTCCGCCAGACGATTCAAGAGGCCCTTGGTGTCGATGCCGATCCCTTGCTTCGGCCAACCAAAGACCCGGCCCTTGGCGACTACCAACTGAATGCGGCCTTTGCTTTGGCCAAGTCGCAAAAGAGCTCGCCTCGCCAGATCGCCGAGCGCATTGCCCAAGCCCTCCAAGGAGCTCCCGAATTCGCATCTGTTGAAGTGGCGGGAGGAGGCTTTATCAACTTGCGCCTGTCCGAAGAGTGGATGGGGGAGGTTCTGGCCCAGATGCTTGGGGATCAACGCCTTGGTGTTCCACTCGTTTCCAGGCCTGAGCGCATCGTGGTTGACTATTCAGGGCCGAACATTGCGAAACAGATGCATGTTGGCCACCTCCGCTCGACCATCCTTGGCCATGCAATCATTTCGCTGCTTCGCTTCATCGGCCACGAAGTGATTGGCGATAACCACCTTGGCGACTGGGGCACGCAATTTGGCATTTTGATTGCGGCTTTGCGGGAGTTTCGGGGAGGAGATTCAAGCGGGCTCGACATTTCTGGGCTTGAGGCGCTCTATCGCGATGGAACTCGGAAGGCTTCTGAAGATCCTGCCTTTGCAGAGCGGGCCCGCCTTGAGCTTGCACGGCTGCAACAGGGTGATGCCGAAAACCGCGCCCTTTGGGAGCGCTTTGTGGCACTGACACGGGCCGAAATCGAGCCGATCTACGAACGCTTGGGGGTGCGTTTTGATCTATGGCTTGGCGAAAGCTTCTACCAACCCATGCTCGGGCCCACTGTTCAGATGCTGCTTGAGCGGGGAATTGCCCGCGAAGATGAGGGGGCCGTGTGCGTGTTTTTCAACGAGTGGAAGGAGAGATTGGGTGAGGCTGCTCCAGGGCGCTTGGCCAACCACAAAGAGCCTCTCATCGTCAAAAAGCGCGATGGGGCATACCTTTACTCAACCACCGATATCGCAACGGTCATCTATCGGAGCGAGGAGCTTCGTGCCAATCGCGCCCTCTACGTGGTCGATATGAGGCAGTCTCTCCACTTTGAGCAGGTCTTTGCCATCGCAAAGCGCTTGGGATATCCGATTGAGCTTGAGCACGTGGGTTTTGGTGCTGTGCTTGATGCAGAGGGGAAGCCACTTAAGACGAGGGAGGGCAAGGCGATTACCCTTGCGGCTCTTCTCGATGAAGCGGAAAAGCGCGCATTTGAGGTAATGAAAAGCGAAAACATTTTTGAAATTTCAGTTGATGAAATGGCTTTGATTGCCCGCGCGGTTGGAATTGGCGCTGTGAAGTATGCTGATCTTAAACAAAATCGCCTTTCAGATTATGTTTTCGATTTTGATAAGCTAATTGATCTCAAAGGAAATTCTGGCCCATATATGCAATATGCTGGTGCCCGCGTGCGTTCGATCTTCCGCAAAGGGGGAATTGATCCTTTGGGGCTGCGGGTGAAAAGGGTGCTCCTTCAAAGCCCTGAAGAGCGAAGCCTTGGCCGTGTGCTCCTTCGTTTTCCGGAAATCATCCACCGCGCTGCTCAGGCCCGCGAGCCGCACCAGCTCACCGATCACCTCTATGCGCTCTCAAGGGAGTTTTCGCTTTTCTTTGAACGCTGCCCTGTCCTTCGAAGCGAGGGAGCGACACGTGATTCTCGGCTTGCGCTCACAGCACTCGTTGGGGCGCAGATTCAAAAAGGCCTTGAGCTCCTTGGGATCGAGGCGGTGGAGAGAATGTGAAAAGGCCTAGGGCTTTTGGGCGCTTGCTCCCCCATCGATCCGGTTGCAACGACCGAAAAGCATGCGGAGCCCTTTTTGAGGGGGAGGGCACTGGTAGGTGGTTGGAACCCCACAGGCATCGACTGCATAGATCTGTTGCTGTGAATCGATGAGCTCGCCTTTGATGCCCGAGCTCCGACAGTTCGGAAAATCACGGTGCACGCTTTCAAGAAGATTTCGAGGAAGGCTTGGGCCGCAGCCCATCCCCAATACACACAACCCGAAGCACAGCTTGTGTATTCGACGAAAAAGAGGCATAAATCACCTTGCCATTAGCTAATCCATCACCTGAAAGCGTCTAGCTCGAAAGAGGGTTTGTGAAAAGCCTTAACGGCGCCCCCGAGGTGCTGCCCCAATCGCTTCAAGCTGGACGCAACGCCTCCAACGGGAGTGGGCACCGACAGGGCATTGGTAGGTCACTGTGCTTCCGCAGGCATTGACCGCGTAGATATTGCCTTGGGAATCGACGAGTTCACCTTGAATTCCCGAACGATTGCAGTGCGGAAAATCCTGCTGAACGCTTTCAAGAAGGTTGCGCGGGATACTGGGACCGCGGCTGCATCCCAAGGTGGAAAGGATTGCCCACAACAAAAACCAACGGCTTGCCTTTTGCTTTTTACCCATGCTTGGCCTCAGGTTTTGCCCTGGCAGGTTAGCCTCCTTTGTGTGGCGCTAAGCATGCATTTCCGCTGGCTTGATTGCAACACCCAGGTGCAAACCCTTTGAGGCGCACAGGAGTTGCACGTTGAGGTTTGGCCTGCTCTTAAATTAATGCGATGCCCCTTTTTGACGTTCATGCGCACCTGAGCGATGCGCGTCTTTTGAATTCGATTGAGGAAGTTCTCAAACGGGCAGAGGAAGCGGGTGTTCGCAGCATTCTTGCAAATGGCCTTAACCCTCAGGACAACGCCCGGGTGCTTGAACTTTCTCAACGTTACCCCATGGTCAAGCCCTGCTTTGGCTTTTATCCGGTTGATGCCGTGCTGGCCGAGATGCGTGAGCAGGGAATCGAGTACCCTCGCGATGCCCCTCTTTTTGATAAAGAGGAGGGGATTGGGTGGGTTGCCGAGCACATCGGGCAAGCCTTTGCGGTGGGGGAGATTGGGCTTGATGGCCATTGGGTGCCAACATCCCTTTGGGGAGCGCAAGAGGAGGTGTTTCGGCGTTTGGTCAAGCTCGCCATCGAAGCAGGCAAGGCGATCGTCATCCACACCAGAAAGCGGGAGGAGAGGGCTTTCCAACTGCTCAAAGAGCTCGGAGCGAAAAGGGTGAATTGGCATTGCTTTGGAGGGAAGCTTCGGCTCGCGCGGGAGATTGCGGAGCACGGGCATTTTTTATCGATTCCTTCCAATGCCTACCGGAACGAGGCATTTCGCAAGATGCTCGCCGCTCTGCCAAGGGAATCAATTCTTTTTGAGACGGATTGCCCCTACTTGAGCCCAGAGCCTGGGCGGCCAAGCGAACCGGCCGATGTGCTCCGGGTAGCGGAACTTGCAGCAGAGCTCTGGAAAGAGCCGCTGAAGATTGTTGTGGAGAGGGTCAGCGAAAACTTTACTCGGCTTTTTGGCGTGGAGCCTTAAGTGCGTTGGGCAAAAGAGGCTTGGCTTTTGGCGGTGGGGGGAGCGTTTTTCTTTTGGGCACAAAAGGGCCTGGCCCAATTTGGGGAACAAGCTCGGTGGGAGCTTGCAATCGAAGTCCTCGGAGATCGGAGCCCCCTGAGGGCCGAAGAGCGCGTGGCTGCAGCCGAGTGGCTCATCTTTGATGGGCCAGATGAGCCAGTCATCGATGCGCTCTTTCGGGCGCTGGCTTCAGAGGTCGATCCAGCTGCGGCCAAGGCGATTGGACGGGCCCTCGCTTCGCGTTTGCGCAAAGAAGACATCGGGCGCCTGATGGCAGTGGAAGGGCGGGTGCGGGCAGAGGCCCGCCCTTGGCTTGGGGCGGCTTTGGTCCTTCTTGGAAGCGAGGAGAGCGATGCTTGGACTGTCGAAAAGCTCAACGCTCCGCGCACTTTAAGCGAAGCAGCCTTTTTTGAAAGCATTGAAAACGCTGCGCGTTTTCGATCGGAGGCCCTCCTCGAGCGGATTGTTTCGATGGACGTGGAGCGGGTACGGGCGCCTCTTGTGGAATGGGTGGCTTCGCTCAAGGAGCCTAAAAGCGCCCGCTGGCTGCTTGAGGTGGCAGAAGCGAGGCCCTCCCTCCGCGCGAGTGCCCTTGCTGGTCTTTCGAAACTTGGCCCTGATGCGGAGCGTGCGAGCAGGCTCAAGGCCCTTTGGGAGCAGGGTGATCCCACCGCATGGCCACCTGAGCTTGTGCGAAGCCACCTTGAGGCGTGGCTTTCAGCCGATCCCCGGGCTGATTTCAGCTTTGCGCTCGTGAGTGGGCGGCCGTGGCTTTTCGATCTTTTCGTTCGCCGACGTCCGGAAGAGGTGCTCAGCTGGGTTGGTCCCTCGCTTCAATGGCTTGAGGCCGCTCAAAGGCATTTCATTTTGCGAGCGCTTCTTTCAGCTCCAAGTGCGCCTCTTCTTCCATGGCTTCTCGAACTTGCTCGCGATCCCAGTGAAAGCCAGTGGGTACGTGCCCGAGCCCTCGACGCAGTGGCGGTGCTGTGGCCCTGCGATGGAGAATCCATCGATCGGGTGATTGGAGGTCCAGTGCCAAACCTCGCTTTGGCAAGGGCCCTCTTTGGGAGGCGTTGTCGAAGGGGGTTGGAAGGGAGTGAGGGTGAAAGGGGGGTGGTCCTGCACCTTCGCGCAATTTCTGGCGAAGCGGTGAGCGGAGAGATCGCCGAACGCTTTTTGGTGGCAAACAAAGAAGAGCGCTTGCTTTTGGCCCATGCATGGCTTGCCCTCCCGCGGGCCCAAAGCGGCCTGATCGAGGCCCTCCGCAGCGAAGAGGATCCCCAAGTGTTTGAAGTTTTGGTCCTTTCGGCCATTGCCCATGCGTTGAATCCTTCTGACTTGCCGTGGAAAAAATGGCTAAACCAAAAAAACCGTGTCCTTTCCACGCTGGCCCTTTTCGATTGGATGGGGCGAGGGCTTGAGCCATCGATAGAGCGCAAGGTGGAATCTTTTTTGCGTGATCCTTTTCTTCCTGAAGCCGCCTTTGCCCTCCGCATTTTGTCTAGAATCAAACCTGGCCCAATTGCGCGCATTGCATGTGTTCTTCTGGCGCGCCACGCAGAAAGGCCACTTCTTCCGGTGTTGGATGCGGCCCGATTCGTCTTGCACTCGCTCGAACCTGCTCCTATTTGCGCTGAGCGGATTGCGCGTTGGGACTTGCGCTTGAGGGCCCTTTTGAGCAAAAAAAACACAGGCAAAGAACAACATCCAGAGGCATTTTCTCGGATCCTACGGCTTGAGGAAGGGGAGGTGAAAAGCCCTCCTTGCCTTATGCTTTTCTTTTCTGGCGGGCGTTCCTTTCATATTTGCCTCCCTAAAGATGGCTTGCTTGTTCTTCCCCCGTCGCTTGGCGAAATCCAAGGCATCGCATTGGATTTTGTCCATTGACCAATTTCCTTCTCTTCGGCAGGCTCAAGCACAATGAAAGCGAGCACTGAGAGCGATTTGGATCTTCGTCCAAGAAGCGAAGAGGCAGGTGCTTCTTGTCCACCTCCTGAAAGCTTCGAAAGCCTTCTCGATAGGTTGACGCAAATTGTCCGCGAGCTTGAATCAGGGGAAATTCCCCTCGAGCGGGCCCTTATGCTTTTTGAAGAGGGTGTGCGACTGGCCCGCGAGGGCAAAGAGCGGCTCGATCGGGCAGAGGCTCGAATCGAAGAGCTTTTGGGCCAAAGCCTTCGTCCCATCAATCCAGGAGAGCTTCAGAGCGATCTCAGTCGCCCCACACGAGGCGCTCCAACAGCAGATCGGGAGTAATGGTTTGAGGGCATGAGGTGATTGACCAGGAGGGGATGAAGCATGCCTCAGGAGATGGCAATTGAAGTTTTTACTCCATTTGAAGGAACTTCTGCCTTTGTAGAGCATTTTGCTGCCCGAGTTGAAGAGGGGCAGATCGTTTTGCCCTATAGCGAAGCAATTGATGAAGGGATCTTTTTGGAATTTTCTCTGCTTCTTCTTGACGGAAGCGTTGCTTTGGCGGGCAAAGGGCAAGTGAACGCTTGTTACGACAATGGGGAAGAATATCCCCCTGAGTATCGATTCGATGTGGTGGTGCAGATCACTGAGCTGCCTGGGATGAATGCAATTCTTTTTGAGCGCATCCTTGAGACCAAGGAGCGCTTGGAGGCTGGTGAGCCAGGGACAGGAGAGGTTGATGTGCGGCAACTTTCGTCCTTGTCCCAAGAGGGGCCAGCTCAGCCAGATATGGTTTCGAGGGGCAGTGAAGAAGCGGTTCGCAGCGTGGGTCCAGAGGATTTTGCAGGTGGAGCGAGCGAGGAGATGCCTCCCTTTGAGCCTCCCCCAAGCGAACAGTTCTCAGAATTCTCAGAATTTGAGGGCAACGAAGCCTCACCGCTTGCCGAAGGGGAGGGCGCTGCGCTTTCTGAAGCTTCCGAGGAGATGGGGTATGCTGCTTTTGGTGGAAGCCCATCGCCTCTAAGCAGCTTTCAGGCCGAAGCAATGCCACCGGCTCCTCGGCCAAGCGCTCCCCCTCGTCCCCCTTCTGTCGCTCCCGTTGCACCCCATTCTGTGAGCGCTTCGGCACCTCCCTCGGCTCCACCTTCATTCCGGGAGGCTGCCAGTGAGCGTGCTCCTGCCCAAGCACGGCTCAAATTTGTTCCCGATCTCGACCCCTCTGGGCCTCTCCTTCGTCGCCCTGTCACTCCTTTTGAGTGGCAACCTGAGCCTCTCCCGCGACCGACGCCTCCGCCTTCCTCTGGCCTGCTCTCTTTTTCTTCGCTCGTGCGCCTTGAGCTTCCTCCTCGGCCTGAAGATGCCGAGCGCTACCGGGTGGCTCCTGCAAATCACCCCCGCTTG
>JANWYL010000152.1 GCA_025056955.1 Sandaracinaceae bacterium
GTATCGCGCGATTTGGATGATTTGGGTTCAAGCCACTCTGCAGGAATTTCTGCTTCCGGATCTTGGTGAGCAAATCGATGAGGGCCTGGAGCTCGGGATCCTTTTCTTCTAGCCCCTCATCGAGAGCGACTTCGACTTCTAGCTCCCAAGGCGTGGCGTGAGCGGCCGAGGGGGACTTACGCCCTCGTCCCTCTCCTCGCCGATAGGTTCCTTCTTCAATTTGTCTTGTGACGCGTGACCAGTAGTTTGAGTAAGTGATGTACCTTGCGATGAGCTGTTGACATCGGAAGCGAAGTGCAGTGTTGCGAGGTTGATTTTTGCGCAACTCCTCAAGAAGGCGCTCGAATTCCTTCCGCGGGATTTGCGGCTCGGCGCGTTCAAGCCCTTGGAACCATTGCTCATAAAGAGACTTCAGGCGAGCAAGGCGCACTTCTGCATCGTGCAGTCTTTCGGCGTATTGAGCAGGATCCATTGCATCCAGGGGATAAAGCTAAGTGAAATCAAAAGAAAACCAAAGAGAAATCTAGGCCCGCTCAACCGAGTAGACCCCGTCAAGGCTTTGAATCTTCCGCATGAGCATCTGGAGCTTGGCTGCTCCATCGACTTGGAAGTGAAAGAGGTTGATGGCAGTGCCGTCAGGCGCCACGCGGCAGTTGGCCTCCTGGATATTGACTCCAGCCTCGCTGAAAGCAGCGCTCACATTCGAGAGAATCCCTGGCCGGTCTGTAGTGATCACGCGGAGTGCCACAGGGCGCGTGGTTTTGAGACGCTCAGACCACGTCACCTCAACCCGTCGCTCTGGATCGAGTTCCATTGCACGGGGGCAGTCTCGGCGGTGGATCGTCACCCCTCGGCCTCGTGTCACCCAGCCGGTAATGGGATCGCCAGGGAGGGGATTACAGCAACTTGCAAAGCGGATGACGACGTTATCGACATCGTCAATCGATATGCCACTGGCCGTGCGGCTCATCGAGGCCACGGCGCGGGCTGCTTTTTCGATGAAACTTGGCTGGAGCTCTTTTTGGGCCTTCTCATCGGCCATTGCCGCGTCGAAAACCTCCTGGGCTTCGATTTTTCCAAAACCAACTCCTGCAAACATTTCGTCAGCACTCGCGTAGCGAAGTGCCTTGGCTACCTTTTCGCAGGCACCGCTTTTGAGGAAGCGGGCAAAGCTCATGTTTCGCTTGTGAAAAACGCGTTCGACGAGCTCTCGGCCCACCTTGATCGAACGCTTTCTTTCCTCGGCCCGTAGATATGCCCGGATTTTAGATCGAGCGCGGCCTGTTGCGACGAAGTCGAGCCAATCTTGGGATGGATGCTGGTTGGGGTTGGTAATGATCTCGACGGTATCACCGTTTTGGAGCTGATACCGAAGTGGCTGGATGGCTCCATTAACCCTGGCACCAGCACAATGGTGGCCGACTTCTGTGTGAATGGCATAGGCGAAGTCGATCACTGTTGCACCGCGCGGAAATACCTTGATCTGGCCCTTTGGAGTGAAGGCGTAGACCTCGTCTGAAAAGAGGTCGACTTTGACCGCTTCGATAAATTCAGCGGGATCAGAGACTTCTTGCTGAAACTCAATGAGCTGCCGCAACCATGCGAAGCGGGCAAGATCCTTTTCGTCGACCCCACCAGAACCCCCTTCTTTGTATTTCCAGTGAGCGGCAATGCCTTCCTCGGCGATTTTGTGCATTTCATGGGTGCGGATTTGAATTTCGATGCGCCGCTGGTTTGGACCAATCACCGTTGTGTGAAGCGATTGGTACATGTTGGGCTTGGGGAGAGCGATAAAGTCCTTAAAACGCCCTGGTATTGGAATCCATTGTGAGTGAATGATCCCCAATGCCGCATAACACTGCGTCACCGTATCGACAATCGCTCGAAATGCGATCACATCATGCACTTGCTCAAAATCCACGTTGTTTTGGCGCATTTTCCGATAGATCGAATAGAGGTGCTTCAGGCGCCCTGAGACGTGTGCGCGGATTCCCCCCTCAGCGAGCATGGCTTGGAGGCGCTTGACCACGTCGGCAATGTAACGCTCGTGGTCTTTTTGCAGGCGCTTGGTCTTTTGAAGAAGCTCCTGGTATTGTTCTGGAAAAAGGTACTTAAAGGCCAAATCCTCAAGCTCGCTTTTTATCCAGTTGATGCCCAAGCGGCCAGCAAGGGGCGCGTAGATGTCCATCGTTTCTTGGGCAATGCGGATCTGGGATTCGAGCTTCATGTGCTCAAGGGTGCGCATGTTGTCGAGGCGATCTGCGAGCTTGACCAAAACCACCCGAATGTCTCGGGCCATGGCGACGAGCATTTTGCGAAAACTCTCGGCTTGTTGATCTTCCCTCCACGTGAAGTTGACGCGGCCGAGTTTTGTCACGCCATCGACCAAGAAGGCGATTTCCGCCCCAAAGCGTTCTTTCATCTCCTCTTCGCTGACATTGCAATCCTCCATCACATCATGGAGGAGGGCCGCGCAGACACTTGCAGCGTCGAGGCGCATCTCGGCAATGATTTTGGCCACACAAAGGGGATGGTGAATGTAGGGTTCTCCTGATTTGCGCTTTTGACCATCATGCTTTTCCGTAGCAAAGGCGTAAGCACGATGGAGCAATTCGAAATCAGCTGTGGGCTGATAGGTCCGCACTGCTTCGACGATGTCAATAAAGCGAGGAGCGCGTGGGGCAAAGCCAGCCATGCGAAGCCACCTATCGCGATTCAAGCGTTAACCTAACCTAATGCTACCACTGATTTGCTTTAAGGTCGAATGGGCTATGTGATGGCAAGTGCTTTTGCACCAGGCTTGACTTCTCAAAAACGCGATTTACTCATGCTCCAACACTCATGACTTCAGCAAGGCGATTGGCGGTTTCAGGCGTCTTTCTGGGGCTTGCAGGGAGCGCCGCGTTGCTTTTGGGAGAGGGATGCACCGGCATGTTTGCCGGTTGCGAAGAAAAAAAAGGCGAGGCTCCTCCGCCTGTGGCTGAGAAGATAAGTGCGCCTTCAGCTCCAGTTGAGCCGCTTCCGACTCCGCAGGTGGACATGCGCAAGGTGCTTCTTGGGAGGGCGCTTTTTCACGACAAGCGCCTCTCTGGCGATGGAACAATTTCCTGTGCGAGTTGTCATTCGCTCGACACGGGAGGGGCCGAGCACCGAAAAACCTCGATTGGGATTCAAGGCCAAGTGGGGCCAATCAATGCGCCAACGGTTCTTAATTCAGGGCTGAACTTCAAGCAGTTTTGGGATGGTCGTGCAGATAGCCTTGAAGAGCAGGCCCTAGGGCCTGTCGCAAATCCCATCGAAATGGGGGCCAGCTGGGATAAGGTTGTGGAAACAATTCGGGGGATAGAAAACTATCGCAAACAATTTGAGGCGATCTACCCAGATGGGGTTACTCAAGCCAATATCGTCAATGCGATTGCTGAATACGAGCGTTCGCTTGTGACCCCCTCTCGATTTGATGAGTACTTGAGCGGAAATCAACATGCGTTGAGCGAGGAGGAGCAAAAGGGGTGGGAGATCTTTCAAAAGGTGGGGTGCATTTCGTGTCATCGAGGGCCAAACATTGGGGGAGGGATGTTTCAAAAGATGGGGCTTGTGCGCAACTACTTTGAAATGCGCGGCACTCCCCTCACCGAAGCCGACAATGGCCGCTACAACGTCACCAAAAACGAGAACGATCGGCACTTTTTCAAGGTGCCATCCTTGCGCAACGTTGAGCTTACAGCTCCTTATTTTCATGACGGATCGCAAGAGAAGCTCGAAGATGCGGTGCGCATCATGGGGCTTGTGCAGCTTGGAAAAGAGCTTAAGGAAGAAGAAATAAAGGCGATTGTCGCCTTTTTGAAGAGCCTTACCGGAAAATTGCCTCCGCATGCCCGATTGCCAGAGGGGGGCGAAAATGATCCGTCCCAAACTGTGGGGGGAACAAGCTAGCAGGCCTTCTGAAAGATGCGTTGCCATGATTGATTTAACGGGGGTTTTTTCTGAAAGAAGCTTTTGGGCTATTTGTGAGTGCCATGAAGTGGAGGCGCTTTTTGAGCATTTGCTTGTGGACATGGATTGGGACTTGGGGATGCAGCGGTTCTTCAATCCCTGCACGCCCAGGCACCGTGGCGGGGCGAGCGAGCGAAGAGGCCAGGCGGCAAGAGCGCAAGCCTCTTTCTCTGCCTCCTGAAGGGCGCCTTCCCCCTGGCATTACCCCATTGCGTTATGCCCTAGAGCTTGAAGTCGATCCGAGGAAAACCGGCTTTGGAGGGCAAGTCGATATTCGGATTCGTCTCGAACATGCTGTGAGGCACATCTGGCTTCACGCCGCTGGGATGCAGGTTGAGGAGTTGTTTGTGGTCCCAGGTTTTGAGGGGGACTTCCAGGACAGGGTTCTGAGCTCGAGGCCTGGCTTTGCAATCAATGCTGATTGGGAAGCAACGCCAGGGACAGAATTGGTCGCGATACGCTTTCCTGTGCTTGTTGGCCCTGGCGATTCGACATTGCACATCCGATATCGTGCGCCTTTTGACACTCAGCTCCAAGGGCTTTATCGAGTGGAGGCAGGGGGCCAGAGCTATGCATTCACTCAATTTGAGCCCACGATGGCGCGGCGAGCTTTTCCGTGTTTCGATGAGCCGCGCTTTAAGACTCCATTTTCTGTAAGCTTAAAAATCAAAAGTACCGATCGGGCTTTTTCAAATGGGCCCGAGGCCGACATCGATCAAATCGACGAAGAGTCGATCATTGTTCGCTTTGCAAGGACTCCTCCTTTGCCCACTTATCTTGTGGCTTTTGCGGTTGGGCCTTTTGATGTGGTGGAGTGGGGGCTCATTCCGCCTAACCGCGTTCGTGCCCATTCGGTTCCACTTCGGGGCATTGCCCCGCAAGGGCGGTCCAAAGAGATGGGCTTTGCCCTTGGCCAGGCTTCTCGCTTGCTTTCAACCCTCGAGGAGCGCATCGGGGTGCCATACCCTTTCGAAAAGCTTGATCTTGTGGCTGTTCCAGACTTTGCGTCTGGGGCGATGGAGAATCCGGGCCTCATCACCTTTAGGGACACCTTCTTGCTGTTGCCTGAGCGGCCTGGAGTCGACAAAATTCGCGCCACCACTTCGGTCATCGCTCACGAATTGGCCCACCAATGGTTTGGAAATCTCGTGACCATGCCTTGGTGGGATGAGCTATGGCTCAATGAAGCCTTTGCCACTTTTCTTGCGTTTCGAGCGGTGGCTCGGGTTGCTCCAGAACAGAACGCTTTGATGCAGGAGGCCATTTCGATGCATCAAGCAATGGATGCGGATTCTTTGCCCTCGGCGCGGCGGGTGAGGCAATCGATCGCAAGCGAGCACGACATACGCAATGCCTTTGATGCGATCACTTACCAAAAAGGCGCAGCTCTTCTTGGAATGCTTGAGGCCCACTTGGGCGAGGATGCATTTTGGAAAGGAATCAAAGATTTTCTCGAAGCTCATCGTTTTGGCAGTGCCCGTACGGAGGATGTGTACCTCTCCCTAAGCCGTGCTGCTGGAGTGGATGTTGCAAGCCGCCTTTTGCCCTATTTGGATCAAGCTGGTGTTCCTCTGCTCCAGGTGGATCTCGTGTGTGGCGAGGCCGGCGGCGTGATTGAACTTCGCCAGCGTCCTTTTATGCCCCTCGGGGTGGAATTCGACCCTTCTGCGCTCAATTCGCGATGGACAATTCCAGTTTGCTTGCGCTTTGGGCGGCGAGGAGGGGAAGAGGAGGCATGCATGCTGCTTCGTGATTTCGGGATGCGTTTTGCTGTTCCTCCAGGCCCATGCCCCGAGTGGGTTCATCCCAACGCGGGAGCCATTGCCTACTATCGCTTTGCCTTGCCTGCTCAAGAGTTCAATGCGCTTGGGCTTTGGGGTTACGACCGGCTCAATGCGCGCGAACGCCTGTCGCTTGCACATGCCCTTGAAGGAATGGTGCGACTTGGAGCGCAGGAACTCGAGGACATCCTGCCCTTTTTGGAACGCGTTGCCAACGATCCAGAGCGTGTGGTGTCTACTGCCCCATTTGGACTATTCCGTCAGATGGTTGAGCATTGGGCGCAAGGAGATGCCCGCGCCAGGCGATGGGTGGCTTCGCTTTACGGGACGCGTCTGGCACGCTTGACATGGAATAGCAAACCAGGCGAAACGCAAGAAGACACGCTTTTTCGTCGGGATTTGGCTTGGTTTTTGATCCGGGTTGCGCGAGACGAGCGGGTGATTGCCCAAGCGGCTGAGCTTGGGCGCAACTACCTTGGGAAAGGGCAGCCTCCTTATCATGATGGGCGTTTGCACCCAGAAGCCCTTCCGCCGGAGCTTGTGGCGCCAGCGCTGCAGGCGCTGTTCATCCGGCCGGAGCCATGTGCAGCTGGGCAAGCCTGTGCTGACGACCCTGGGAGTGCCCAACGCGCTTTGCTCTTCGAACATGCATTGAACCTTGCTCTGGCCTCTGAAGACGGAGCAATCAGGCAGCGCCTTCTTTTCGCAATCGCTTCTGTTGAAGAAGAGGGCCTTCGCGAACGGGTGCTTGGGTTAGCGCTCGACCCTCGCTTACGAGTCAATGAGCGGGAGATACCAATTGCTGCTCAGGCCAGTGGCTCAAGCGGGAGGCGATTTGTGCTCGAATGGGTTGGGGCACATCTGCAGGAGATTGGTCGAAGCTTTGCGAGGGTCCGGCTTGGCAATTTGCCCCTTCTTTTTAGTGACTTTTGTGCGCCTACCGATCTTGAGCACCTCAAAACGGTCTTTAGGCCAGTGATCGATTCGTGGCCAGGTATTCCACGAAATCTCGCGCTTGCTGCTGAAGCGATTGCGATGTGTGCTGCACTTCGCGAGCGCTATGCAGAACCTTTTGGTAGGCTGCTGCCATTCCTCGGGCAAGGGAGGCAAAAGCTGAAAGGAGGGTCCAACGACAGGAAGTCAAGGCAATGAATCTGCTGCTCATCGAAGCAAGCGAAGCCGTTGAATCAGAAGGGAAATTGTGCGTTACCCTTGAAGATGAGCGCGCTCGCCACCTGCGAGAGGTTTTGCGCGTCGTACCAGGGCAGTTTGTGAGAGCTGGGATCATCAATGGCCCCCGCGGGCATGCTGAGGTGCTCTCCTGCACTCAAGGCAAGGTGAGCTTGCGCCTTGAATGCAGTGAGCCTCCCCTACCTCCACCTCCTTTGGAGGTTATTGTGGCTTTGCCAAGGCCGCGTGTGCTGGCACAAGTGGTACAAAGTGCGGTTGAGCTGGGTGTGGCTGCGATTCATCTCGTTGGCACAGAGCGGGTAGAACGGGCCTATTTCGGTTCTCACCTCCTGCGGGACGACGCCTTGCGGCACCTTTTGCTCAAGGCCTTGGCCCAGGCTGGGGATACCCGCCTTCCCCAGCTGAGCATTCATCGTTCGCTTAGCGCTTGGCTAAAGCATTTTAAACCCACGCCTCAAACCCTCTATGTCCTTGCAGAACGCGAGGCCCCAGCTTCGTTTCTTGACGTGCTTGGCTGCTCCTCCCAAGGGCAAGCCATGGT
>JANWYL010000153.1 GCA_025056955.1 Sandaracinaceae bacterium
CGGGTGGAGGAGCATGGGAAGCCAACGGTGGAGGAAAGGATAGGCAAATGGTGGAGAAAGCACTTTTGATATATGGGGGCTGCCCACATCCACGCGAGTCGGCCTGGAAGAAGAAGGAGGACTTTTCGTCGACAGGGTAGGCTAGAAGAGGTTAGGGTTCAATATCAGGTTCAATATCAATAATAGGATCTGTGATTTCAACCGTGTTTTGCCTCACACCCATCATCCCTGGATTGCCTCCACCTGCGGTGCAAGCGGGCCCACCCTGTCCAGCTGGTCCAAGGTGATACATGGGTGTTCCCATGATGGAGCCACCGCGGTACATGATACCGACCGATGGGCCACCTGCCCCTCCTCCGCCACAGCCTCCACGCCCGCCGCTCCCTCCTTGCCCTCCTGCACCTCCATTTCCACCCCTCGCCATGCAGCCACGCTCTGTTACCGAAGCTCCAGCGCCTCCTGGCCCTCCACTTGCACCCATTTCACCCATCGCACCATTTCCTCCTCGGCCTCCGTTTCCACCGCCCCTGGTTTCGAGGAGCACTTCGGGGCCGAACTGGATTTGGCTTCGGAAGGAGGCAATTGCAATCGAGGCACCCCCGGCTTGGCCCCTTCGGCCTCCTTGACCGCCACGCCCCCCTTCTCCGCCTTGGCCACCGCCCCCACCCCCAGCAAATAATACGATTGGTAGACAAACCTGGAATGCACCCCCTCCACCACCGCCTCCGCCTCCACGCGTGCCAGGGCCCCCTGGAGCCCCATCAGCTCCGTTCGGAGGGATCCAGTTAACTCCTCCCCTAATAGGACCACCAAGTCCTCCTGCTCCACTTCCACCAGCTCCTGGAGCCCCATTGGCTCCGGGGCATCCTGGCCTTCCGTTTTGCCCTGACCCACCGCTACCAGTACCTCCACTGCCGCCAGCACCACCAACCCCCATGCAGCCAGTGGGGTCTGTTCCTGGGGAGCCGTTACTGTTGTTGCTGCCGCCTTGACCACCAGCACCACCTCCCGTGCCTCCTCCCGCACCCCCGTTCGAGCCAACTCCATTTTGGCCTGGCGCTCCTGGCATTGGTGCTGCTGATCCCGCCACGCCCATGCCGTCCGCCCCATCGCTTCCATTGGCACCACGGCCTGCGATGATGTGGCTCCGCGCAAAGGAAGCTTGGGTTCCTTCAAGCTCGATCGTTGCAGTATACGCCCCAGGAATGCTTTGATTTTCGGTCTCCCAATCCACTGAATCGATTGAAATCCTGCCTCCAGTGATGCGGATGGCGTGAGGGGCACGTGAGATCACGCGCGCGCGCCCAGAACGGCCCAGGAAATTGGGGGTGTATCCGCCGTGCATCAGAAGATTGCGATTACTGCTCGACAAACGCTCGGCGACGAGGTAGTTGCCCCCTTCAAGGAGCATGTGAATCGTTGCCTCGCTCCGCATGTTTGCGATCCGAAACGCCTCTTCGATGCGGGCAGCGTTTGCAGGCGAGCTTCCATCTCCAGAGCCACGGGCAGAGGGGGCCACATACAAAAAGCCTGGGTTACCCACAATGCCATCGGCTCCGTCGCAATTTTCATCCCGGGCTTCGAGATCGGGGGTGTCCATCGTCGATGTTCTTCGGCATTCACAGCCATTGGTGCCTGGACCAAGCATTCCGTCCAAGTCCACGTAGCCCTCCGCACAAGCGAGGCCACAGCGGCCATCGCGACAGGTGGCAACGGTGTTTGGGCCTCCTCCAGGACATGGCGCCATGCACATGATGGCAGCTCCTTCCATCCGGCCACAGGCAGAGGGGTTGCTCAAGCTCGCCTCATCGAAGCGGTGGCGGCAACGCCCCATCGTGCACTCGGCACGTGTGCATGCGTTTCCATCATCAGCACAGTCTGATGGGGCTGTGCACTCGGGCCTCCACGCGTCTGGTGGCATGAAAGCATCTGGTGGCATGAAAGCATCTGGTGGCATGAAAGCATCTGGTGGCATGAAAGCATCTGGCCGAAAGGCGTCTGGGAAGTCGAAAAATGCATCAGGGTGTTCTTCCCACGCATCAGGGAGGGGAACACAACGCCCCGCTCGGCATTCTTGCCCGGCGGGACAATCGCTTCTTCGATTGCATTGGTTGTTGTTTCCGCCCCCACCACAAGCCACTAGCTGAGTGAGAAGCATGGGAGCGATCAAGACGAAGCCACTTGCCACTAAGCCGTCCAAGCGCGAATTCTTCATGCCAGACCTCCAAAAACATTCTCAACGAATCAGCCAAGCACTTTCAAGATTAGCCAAGCACTTTCGAGGTGATTGATTTGGCATGGGGGCGCCTTCGAAGCATCTTTTGGAAGAGGGGAAAAGCATCCCTGAGGCGCAACCATCCTTCAGCAATTGCGAAAAGCCCAGAAAGGAAAAAAAAGAGAGGAGAGAGAGGGAGAGAAGTTGTGGATTGGTTGGATGCCTTGGAAGTTGTGGGTGCACTCCTTGGTAAGGAGAGGCGAGGTGAGAGATCGATTTCTTCTGGCGGTGGTACAACCACCAAGCGACCGATGCGTTTCTTTTTAGAATCAGCAAACCGAAGCTCGTAAATTCCTGGCTCTGCAAGGTCGCTGAGATCAAGCCCTGAGGGGCCAGGATTTCGCTCGAAGACAAGCCCGCTTGGGGTTTGGATTTCAACATTTTTGACGGTGGCGGGAAGGGGGAGGGTGATCAGATCGCCCGATGAGATGGGGTGCGCTGGGAGCACTTCTGGAGGGGCAAGCTTCAGAACAAGGTTAACCAGGAGGGGAAGAAAGCCTGGTTGAATGGGAAAGTCAGAGAGGCGGTCATCAAGCCCCACCGAAAGCACAGCACGTCTCGATGAGGGGTCAAAAACCAGAAAGGGGTGATCTCCATCAATCCGAAGGGGAATCAAGGCGGAATCAGAGAGAGGCACAAGCTCGAAGTAGGACGAGATCCGAATTCCTTCAAGCCCCGTTGGGCCTGACCTGAAGAAAAGGTGAGAGGTCGGTTCGAGGGTCAAGGAAGGGTGAGAGGGGGCGGGAAGCAAGGCGACGGGACGGGCGGGCAGCCATCTGGCCCACGCTTCGACCGCATCGCGAGAAGCACTGGCTTCAGGGGCAACGAGAAGCCCGCTTCCTTCCTCAAGGGCTTGCTCGAGCACAGAAATGGACTCGGGTGATGGTGCAAAAAAGCCAGAGACAACAATCACCTGTGGGAAGGAGTTCTCCCGAGAGCGATAATCTGCAAGAAAAGAGGGGAGCCGATCCGCATCAACGAGAAGGGGTAGAAAGGTGTGGGCAGAACCAGATGCGGCTTCAAGGGCACGGATTGCAAAGCGGGCACTTCGACGAGTGCTTCCCTCAACGAAGAGGACGCTTAGTTGTGGCGAAGCCTCAAGGGGCAACACCCTCCTATTGTCCATGGGGAGGCGATCTTCAGGTGTTTCGATGTTGATGGCGATTTTGCGAATTCCCTTTGGTGGGTGAAATGAAAGGTGAAGTGAAGAACTGCCATCGAGGAGAGTAAACTCTTTCTCAAGAATCGTTGGGTGTGAGGGCAAATCTTCAGAGAGAATTCGCAACGATGCCTTTACTTGGCTCGAAAACCCGCTGCCTCGCACATCCAGTGTCATTAACCAAGGTGAATTTGGTGAATCCGGTGAAACCAGCTGGGTTTCAACAATTCCAATGTTAGGTGAATAGCCAGAACCGATCACCTTTTCGAGTTCAACTGGGAATGAAGGTGTGGGAATGGACTCATCGCTTGATTGATCGCTCAAAAGCAAGATGCGCCGCTCTGAGAGCGAAGCCCCTCCAAGTTGGCGCTCAGCCATTTTGATGGCTGCACCTATCGCGTTGCGGCGGGCACCTGGTTGAATGGAGAGGAGTGCTCCTTTTCCAAGCTTAATGTCCTTGGTGCGGGGCAGGATGAGGCGAGGAGGCGCACCCGCTGCGACGATTGCGATTTCTGAGCCTTGAGGGAGTGATTCGATGATTTTGATTGCCCTTGCAACCGCTTCATCAAGTGCGCTCCTTTTTTGAGAAAAATCGATCAGTTGCGCCATCGATGCCGAATCGTCAATCACAATTGCCAGGGCCAGTGCTTCTTCTCCATACCGAGACGCACCGACCATGAAGGGTTCAGCCATTCCAATCGCAGCCAAAATCACCACGCCCATTCGCAGGATGAGGATTAAAATGTCCACCAGTCGAATGCGGCGTCGCTTGTGGGTAATTGCGCGTTCGAGGAAAGCAACCGTTGGGAGGATGCGAGAAGGGAGGTCCCGCCGGCGCAAGATGTGTGCGGCGATTGGCAAAGCAATCAGCAATGCAGCAAGGAGAGCCAAGGGAGACGCTATGCCCATCGGCGATGGCCTCCAAAACGAGCCAAAGCACCCTTCACGAAAAAGAGGTGTTGAAGGACGATGTCAACGATGTTCTCGTCTGTGCACACGAGCCTAAGAAATGCTCCCATTTCGACCAACTGGTTGCGTTGCCTTTCAAGGTGGGCTTGAAGCTCTCTTTGGTAAGCACTTCTGATTTCTGCTGGATCTGCTTCAACTGGGGGTTCACCCTCGAGGCCTTCAAAGCGAAAGGGCCCATTTCCTGGAAGTTCAATCTCTTCTCGGTGAAGGATTTGGAAAACCCAGAACTCAAAACCACCCTTTGTCCATGCTTTCAACCCATCGAGGGCGTGGGGGTCAAGGTCCAAAAGGTCGCTCGCCAAAATGATAAGGCCGCGCCTTTTTGTGGTGCGTTTTGAGGTGTTCACCTTGCTTCCGAGCACAGAAAGTCGGGTGCGTGCACCGCGAGCAGGGGGTTTGGCCAAGTTTTCTTCAATCAACCTCAAATGAGAAAGGGAGGAGCGGGGGGGTAGCTCTTCTAGCACCCCTTCGTCAAAGCGGGTAAGAGCCACTGCATCCCCTTGAGATTGCGCCAAGGTGGCAAAGACTGCGAGGAGGGTGGCTGCAAAGCGGGCCTTTTCTTGCGCACCTTCCCCAAAGGCCATCGAGGCAGATGCATCGAGCCAAAGGTGAAGCTCGAGCTCGCTTTCTTGCTCGAGGCGCTTGATCACCAGCCCTTCCTTGCGCGCACTTGCCCTCCAGTCGATCAGCCTGGGATCGTCGCCAGGGGTGTAGTCGCGGTGGTCGACAAAGACCGCACTTGCCCCTCGGCGAAAGCTGCGATGAAGCCCTGTGCGGATGCCTTCGACAATCTTTCGAATGTCGAGGCGGATGGCCGAGAGGCGTTCAGACCATTCTTGTTGGACAAGGCCTACCATGGCGAAAGGGTTTCAAGAACTCGGTCGATCAGCGCATCGGTGGTAAGCCCTTCGGCCTCTGCTCGGTACGAAGGGATGATGCGGTGGCGCAAGGCGGGTTTGGCCAAAACCTTGATGTCTTCGAGCTCTACCGCGTAGCGACCATGGAGGATGGCCCTGGCCTTCGCAGCCAAAACGAGTGATTGGCTCCCGCGAGGACCTGCACCAAAGGCAATGAATGGACGGAGGGAGGCAGGGCAAAGGCCGTCTTCTGGCCGTGTTGCGCGGACCAGAGACACCGCATACTCGATCACGTGGGGGGCAACTGGAACGCTTGGGACTGCTTGTTGGATGGCAAGAATTTCTTCCCGGCCGAGCACTGGCAGCGGGGCCTCCCCCTCCGGAGAGGTCGTGAGACGCACGATTTCGATCTCTTCTTTGAGACTTGGATAGCTCATTTGGATTTGAAGCAGAAATCGATCGAGCTGGGCCTCAGGCAGGGGGTAAGTGCCTTCTTGCTCGATTGGATTTTGCGTCGCGAAAACGATATAGGGCTGCTCGAGGGAATGGGTGCGCCCGCCTGCCGTGACTGCTCCTTCTGCCATGGACTGAAGAAGGGCCGCTTGGGTTTTGGGCGGCGTGCGGTTGATTTCATCGGCGAGCAAGATGTTCGTGAAGATGGGGCCTGGAATAAAGCGAAAGCGCTTGCGCCCACTTTCTGGATCTTCCTCGAGCACTTCGCTCCCAATGATATCGGCGGGCATGAGATCGGGGGTGAATTGAATCCGATTTGAGCGGAGGGAAAGAATGCTTGCAAGGGTTGAAATCAATCGGGTTTTTGCAAGGCCTGGGACTCCTACAAAAAGGGCATGGCCCCGCGCAAAAAGCGCGATAAGCAAAAGTTCCACGACGGTGTCTTGGCCCACAATGCGCTTACGGAGCTCTTTGAGAATGCGGTTTCTTGCGCTTTCGACCCACAAGACGAGCTCTTTTGCGCTTTGGGGGATGGGTTCTTTGGCCATCTCTTTTGAGCGAAAACTTTTGCGTCAAAAGCCCAGCGTCAAGGCTTCCCTTCGGAAAGCGGTTGAGTGGAGGCTTCGTGGGAGGAAGGGGAGGTGGTCACGCATTTGCCTTCGACGACGCTGCCTTTGGCAATGTCAATAAGAGGAGCGAAAATGTCTCCGTACACCTTGGCATCGGGGTGGATTTCAACCAATTGATGGGCCCGCACTGTGCCCTTGAGCACCCCCGCTCGGACAATCAGGGTATCAACTTCAATGGTCGCATGAACTTCGGCGCCTTCACCGAGGACAAGAACACCTCGACCGAAGATTTCACCTTCAAGGTGACCTTCGATGCGCGCATGCTCCTCAAAAAGGAGTTTTCCGACAAAACGCGTGCCCCTTCCGATGAGTGCTCTGATTTCTTGACTCATTGAATGCCTGCTCCCAGCGCCAAAGTGATGCGAATTCCGCTGTCACTGCCTTCTTTCCCAGAGGCCATGAGTCCCATTCCGCTGAACTGGTGCCAGTAATGCACCCACGCGAACTCGGCTCGCCACGCGAGCCCAAACCCAAACACCCCACTCAAGCCGCCAGAGATGTCCATTCCAAAGGCATCTCCGCTTCGCCCGAATGCAGGTGTCCACTCCTCCCGCCCAAGGAGGGAGCGGTAGGCGACTTCGGCGTCAAGCACAAAGAGCTCTTGCGCCAAGCGGAAACGGGCCCGCAAAGCCGGCCGTAAGTAGGGGTACTCAACAGAGGGAAGGATGGGATTGTCGGCCAACTGATAGGCTTCAAACCCAAACCCAATTCCGACTCCAAGTTCCACAATTCCCCCAAGATCGCCAAGCATGCCCAAATCGCCACCTCCCCTGAAAAACACAGTCGAGTAGTTTTGGCACTCTTCGGTGCAGTCCTTCTCCCTACTTCCAATTCCAACGGCATGGGAGTAGAACCCCCGCAAGAAAAGCGCACGTCCAACTCCAGGGTCCCGAGCCAGGGGACGGAGCTCAAATTGTGCGATGAGCTCTGGGTAGAAGCCGGAATCGTAGCCACGTGTTTCGCCGCTTGTGTCCCGAATCTCTGCGCTGCGGTTTCGTGGAACAACCCCAAGCAAGAAAACAAAAAGCGGTGGAGAGACTTGGGCTTGGGGAGCTTCATGCTTTTCGA
>JANWYL010000154.1 GCA_025056955.1 Sandaracinaceae bacterium
CGGCTTCGGGCACTGTAGTAGCCCTTGGCCAGTCGAAGGATCCGTTTTCTGCGCCTTCTTGCTCGAAAACCGCGCTTGGCTCTGGGCATTGGATTTCCTCCTTATCTGCTTCCATACGGGAGCATGCGCTCCACAAGCTTGGCATGGGACGGAGAGAGAATTGAATGCTTGCGCAACCTCCGCAATCGATTTGCGCTTTTCCCACGCATGAGGTGGTTTAGGCCCGCTGTTCCGTGCTTGATTTTACCTGTCTTTGTGAAGCGAAAGCGCTTTTTCGCACCGCTATGGGTCTTCATTTTGGGCATGAGAGGCTCCTTATGAACCGAGTTCTCCTCTCAAAGAAAGCCAGGTGAGAGGGGAGGATTTCATTACTGGAAGTTTTTTGAGCGTCAAGGAGGCTCGACGAAGGACATTTTTTCTGCCAAGGAAAAAGAGGACATGAGCCAGTTGACTTTTCTCGATGCTTTGCGAAAAGGCCCCCTCCTTTTTGATGGAGCGATGGGCACAATGCTCTATGAGCGCGGTATTCTTTACACGCAAAGTTTCGATGCGGTTTCTCTCACGCGTCCCGAGCTTGTGCGCTCGATTCATCAGGAGTACCTCCGGGCAGGAGCGCAGGCGCTTTTGACAAATACCTTTGGGGCGAATCGCTTTCGACTGGCTTCTCACCAGCTTGAAGGTGAAGTGCGCGCGATCAATCAGGCGGGGCTAAGGATCGCCCGTGAGGTGGCTGCTCCGCACAAAGCATGGGTTGGAGCTTCGATTGGGCCCTCGGGCGTGTTGCTAAGAAGCCTAGGTGCTTCTGAACTCAATCGCATTGGAGACGCATTCACAGAGCAAATCGAGGCCCTCCTTTGGCCTGAGCCACCCCTTGCCCCTCCGGATTTTTTCATGCTTGAAACCTTCCGCCAAATGGGCGAATTGCGAATTGCTCTCGAACGCGCGCGGAAGCTCATCGAGGGCTTGGGTTCAGAAAAGCGCCCAGCTGTTGTGGCTTCGCTCTCTTTTGACGGCTTTGGAACAACAGCAGATGGCCTTGAGCCAGAAGAAGTGGCAAGGCGCCTCCTTGATTGGGGAGCCGATGCCATAGGTGTCAACTGTGCCGATGGGCCCGCAGGGGTTTACGAGAGTGCTTGCCGAATGCTCGAAGTTGGCCTTCCGATTGTTGCCCGTCCCAACGCAGGCCTTCCGCGCCGCGTTGAGGGGCGCCTCGCTTACATGGCCACTCCCGAATACTTCCAGCTCTACGCCAGGCGTTTGCTCAAAGCTGGCATTCTCGGCGTTGGCGGCTGTTGCGGCACAACGCCTGACCACATTCGTCAGATGGCTGCTTCGGTGCGCATGCGGGCCGCAAGCGTTGAGGAGGGGGAGGGGGAATCGATGGCCCATGAAAAGAGAAGCTTTTTCATGGCAAAGGTTGAAGAAGAAAAAGAGAAGGTGATTCCCCTCTCCGAAAAGGGTGAGCTCGGTGCCAAGCTTGCCCGCGGCGATTTCATCGTATCTGTTGAAGTCAACCCCCCCCCAGGGCTTTTTCTTGAGAAGGCCATCCAAGCGGCCCGGATGCTGCGCGATGGTGGGGTCGATGCGATCAACGTGGCCGATGGTGCCAGGGCTTCTGCCCGAATGGGTAATTTTGTGCTGTGCCTTCGCATTCAGGAGCAGGTTGGATTGCCAACCCTCATGCATGTAACCACCCGCGATCGCAACCTGCTCGGCTTGGTTGCACACCTTCTGGCGTGCCATGAGCTTGGGCTTCACAACTTGGTGATCATCACGGGTGATCCTCCAAAGATGGGTGATTTCCCAGATGCCACCCCTGTTTATGACCTCGATTCGATTGGTCTTTTGCGCTTGGTGAGCCATCTGAATCGTGGCTTTGATCCAGGCGGCAAACCCCTGGGGGGAGCCACCCGCTTTCTTTGTGCCACCGGCGCAGAGCCCGCAGCTCAAGACTTCGAACGCGAAATCAGGCGCCTGCGGCTAAAGGTTGAAGCGGGCGCAGAGGTCGTCATGACCCAACCTGTCTATGATCCTGCGGTGCTTGATAGGTTTTTGCGTGAGATTTCGGACCTTCCGGTGAAAGTTCTTGTGGGGATTTTGCCCCTGGCAAGCTACAAAAACGCTGAATTTTTACACAACGAAGTGCCAGGGATGAGCGTGCCTTTCGAGATTCGGGAGAGGATGCGAAAAGCGGGTAGCGGCGAAGCTGCCCGCAAGGAGGGCGTGCGAATCGCGCGTGAAATGCTCGATGCAGTAAAAAGCCGCGTCCATGGTGTCTACATCATGCCTCCCCTTGGGCGATATGAACTTGCCCTTCAGGTGATCGATGGAATCGTGCGGTAGGAGGCATTTTGCATTGCTCACCAATGAGGTCCCTTATTTCTTCCCCGCCTTTTCTTCAAGCCAAGCGCGGCTTACCACCCCAACGTGGGTGTCTTTCACCTTCCCATCTGGATCGATGACGAAGATGGTTGGAAGGTTTCGCACACGATAGGCGCTGAGCAGTTGCCCATTGGTGTCATGGATGGTTGGATAAGTTGCACCCAGGGAACGGTGTGCTTGAGCAACAAAGAGTGGATCGCGATCCCCCTCGACATTGACCCCAAGCACCTGAACCTCTGGGTGGGCTCTTGCAAAGGCTTCGAGCACAGGAACGGAGGCCCTGCAGGGGGGGCACCAACTGGCCCAAAAATCCACAACCACTGTCTTGCCCCTTAGCGATTCGAGCTCAAACCATTGCTCCGGTGAATTTGAAACACCATCAGTGACGAAAACCCCCCGCAAAGGAGGGGCCTTCTGACCGATCAACTCCTTGGTTTCGTCCGCACATGGGCCAAAAGTGCTCATCCAGATGAGGAAGATGCCCAAAAGCAAGGCACCCCATATCGAGGAATGGTTTTGAGGGCGTGAAGAACTCGAGGGAGGCACGGATTCAATTTCGAGTGTTGAACAGCATTGCGCTTGCGCAAGGCCAGCTCAGGGGTTGTGGGAAAGGGGGTGGCGATTTTCGCCTTGGAGTGGCAAAAGCATCGAAAAGCAAGCACCACCAAGAGGAGATCGCTCGCATTCGATGCTCCCGCCATGTTCAAAGACGATTTTTTTCACAATTGCGAGTCCCAAGCCACTTCCGTGGCTTTTGGTGGTAAAGTCTGGGTCGAAGATCTTTTCCCTTTGATCTGGAGCGACGCCTGGGCCGTTGTCGTGGATTTCGATCCGAAGGTGCTCCTCCTCTTTTTTGGTGATCACCTTGATCACACCTGGTTGAATGTTCGCTTCTGCGATTGCCTGAACTGCATTGCGAACGAGGTTATCAATTGCTTTGCGCAACAGGCTCCAGTCAATTGGAAGGACAATCGCGCCTTCGCTCAGCTCAAGCACCAAGGTTGGCAAAGCCGATTGGGGAACGGAAGCTCCCTCTTCAGGGAGCATTCCCCTTGGATCGTAGGACATTGCCCACTCGCGAATGCATTCATTGATGTCTTGCTCTTCGAGGATTGGTGCTGGGAGTCGGGCGAATTGGCTGAACTCTTCGACGAGCCGCTTGAGCGTGCGGATTTCCTCTTCGACGATTTGGCTCACTTCCCGAAGCCTTTTTGCAAAAGAAAGATCATCTCCCCCATACCTTGAGGCGAGGTCTTGAACGGCAAGCTGGATGGGGGTAAGCGGATTTTTGATTTCATGGGCAAGCCTCCGAGCCATGTCCTGCCAAGCCGCAAGGCGCTGAAGGTATTCGATCCGTTCACGGCTTGAGCGAAGGTCCTGGACCATGGTGTTGAATGTTTGGGTGAGGAGATCGATTTCATCGTTGCCTTCAACTGGGAGTTTCACGCCAAGGTTGCCTGCACCCACTTTCCTTGCCCCATCAACCAAACGCGCCACCTTCTTTGTGAGGCGCCTCCCCATTCCCAATGCCACGGTGATCCCAACAATCACCGCTGTGAGCAAAACACCAATGTAAACAACCAAGTAGAAGAAGGCGATTGCACCTATTCTAGTGCGCAGGCTTTCGTAAGTGTCAACGAATTTTCCAGCATGGGAGTAACGCTCAAACACCGAAGTGGGGATGGTGAGGATGGTGCGGAGTTGAATTTCTTCACCGACAGGTATTGGGTAGGTGAGGGAGATCGACTTTTCCTCGACTTCTCTTGGTTCCCTTCCCACCTGCACCCATGCCTGATTTTGGCGCTCGATGGCAAGATAGATGAGCCTAATGGGTGTTCGCAGGTCCTCACCCTCCTGGGCAAGTTGGTTTTTGAGAAATTCCCTTACCTTGGCTTCATCACCCTGTTGAATGACTTCAACCAAGTCGCGGCTGCTTGCAATTCGCCCTGCCTTGTCTTCGGCACATGCGCGCAAAGCCACAAGGTGAGCGCGATAAATCTCAAGGGCTTGCGAAAGTTCACCAGCAATTGCGGGATTGATGCCGAGCCCGTGGGCTTCTTGCAACACCGCGTGGCCTAAAGCCGACGCGGCTCCGAAAGAAACCAAGGCCACGATTCCAATCGAAGCCATGATTTTCTTTTCGATTTGAGAGAAATGAAAGAAGCCTTGGCGATTGGATTTCACGGCACCTGAAACTCCTGTGATCGGTAGGTCATGCTTCGCTCGGCGCCGCCCAGCCGGGGCGTAAGGAGTGTGCTCACAAATGAACCAAAAAAGGCCTGTTCATCGACCTGTTGGCCCCGTGGCTGGGTTAGCCAGCGCTGTATTCTCTCAATCCTTTCTCGGCTCATGGGGTTGAGCTCAAGCACCATGGTGATTTGCGCTCGCATTCCAGACACGCGGACCCAGTCAGCCGGCCGGCCAAGGGGCCAGCTTCTAAAAAGAAGGCAATGCAGGGCCACCTCTTCCACCGATGCGGCCACAAGGTTTCGAATCTGCTCCATTTCGCTCAGGCGCACCTGGAAACGTTCTTCCCACAAATCAAAGGTCACTCGGCAGGACCGCAAACCGGCTCCGACCAATTGTTCTCCCGGCAAGGCGTAGGCATATGCCCGGACGGCAATCGTTTGCTCAAGACCACTTAAGAGTTTTCTTCTGCTGTTCTCATCACGGATGAAGTGCCTTCCATCGAAATCAACCAAACGCGCGCCTCCGCGGAAGGTCATCCCAATGGGCGAGGGGGCTCCTTGGGCGAAAGCCCACGGAGATACGCAAAGCAAAGATCCCACGCCGAGGAGGAACAGCCTGTGGAAACGCCTTTGCCCATTCATTCGATCGACACAAAACCAAGGAGGGTCGAAAAGCCAATTGTGAACACTCCAATCGAGGTGCTTAGCCGAACTCCGAAATCAAAGGTGAGATCGATGGGGATGCCAGAGAGCCCTGAATATCCTGGGATGGGGCGGTAGAAGAGCTCAAAATCGCTAAGCAAATACACTCCTCCATTCAAGAAGAGCCAAAGGCCGCGCAGGTCTGAATCCCAGTGGAACAGTTCAATTTGGTATTCGATGTCGGCGCGCCCGGCGAGCTGGCCTGTGCGCTGTTCGGAGATCGCAGTTCGCAACAAATTGAGGGGCCCTCGCCGGTCGACGCTCATTTCGAGCATTCGGGAAGGAATGAGATCGGATAGGTCTGAGGCATAGAAGCGATAGAAAAAGGGTGTATCCCCAAGGGTGGCACCGGCATAGGCACCAAGGCGCAAGGTGTGGATCAAACCTGGAAGAGGAATCCAGTGCCGGGCCAATCCTTCTGCCCGAAAAAAGTCGTGGTCTGACCCGTAAAGGCGGCTTGCAAGTTGAACGCGAAGGTGAAGCAAGCTCCCCCGCTGCGCCAACACACTCGCATCGCGCTCGTCAAGGGTTAACGAGACATCAACAAAAGCAATCGCGCTAAGGCCTCGCTGGACGTGAAAATTGACGGGAACGATTTCTGTGCCTCGCACCTCGCTTGCAGCGTCTGGCATGGACAAGACCGAAATGGCTTCAAGGTGATAGGCGAGGCGCAGCCTCAAAAAGGGGCTTATCGATGTGCCTGTGCCCAGTGCTCCTCCACCGCGAACATAGGAAACCACGGCAGCTCGCGCCGCTTCGCAGGGATCTGTGGGGCGGAGATCGGGGCAGCGCAAAGGAGTAACAAGCACGTCGTTATCGCCAAAATATTCCTTCCCATTCAGAAAGAAGCCTGTAAGGGCCAGGCCCCACCGCGCATCGAAGATGTCGGGAGATTCGAAATGAAGGCGAGCACCTTGCTGAGCTTCAGAGAGAAGTATGGCCAAATTCAAAAGGTTGCCCGTTCCAATAAAGTTGGGATCGAAAAGGGTGATCCCAAGGTAAGGCATGAGCGGAGGAGGTGCCCTTGCGTCCATTCCTGATAACCCTTGGCTAATTCCAATGCCCAGTTGATCGATGCGGAAGGTGAAGTTTTCTTTGACTTCAACCACAAGAATGGCTTTGCCAGGGCTGCTTCCCCGCTCAAGCCATAGCCTCACCTCTGAGAAAAAACCGGTTCCAAGCAATTGATAGCGGCTTTGCTCTATCCTTTCATCATTTGCCAGGAACATATCACCTTCCTTGAGGGCAAGGTGACGGCGGATCACCCTTTCTTCCGTGCGTTGATTACCCAGCACGCGAATGCCCTCCAACCAATAAGAAATGGGTTGAACTCCCTTCTCTCTATCGCAAGGAGATTCGTCTTGTGATTCAGAAGTTCGATGGGTATGTCCTTCGATGTTTGGATGGCTCCAAGCCAAATCAGATGAAGGCGTATTGGGTGGGTCCTCTGGGCTATCCTCCTTTTCCTCGGCGGGGTGTGTAATGGTTGTGTCTTGGGTGTTGGCTCTCGAGATGGAAAAAAATAAAAGCAAGCTGCAAATCAACGCGATGGACAAGGTGCGTTGCATCTCCGGCCAACCGCTTAGGAAATGATCAATCGGAGCAGGGCGATACCGCCCACCACCATGGCAAAAGCAAACAAAATCAGCGCTGCCCATTGGGTTGGCTCAACCACTGCTTTGGCATTCTCCTCGTGGTTGTCCTCATGGTTGTTTTCAATGACATTTGGCGTTGGCTCTTTGGTATCTTGCGATTGAGATGGTGATTGTTTTGGCTGTTGTGGAGCTGATTCCGATTCAACCTTGTGGGTTGGATTGGGTGGTGTGGTATTCTTCTGAGGTGCCTTTGGGATAGTTGCTTCTTTTCCGTCAAGCCACATGACAGGGATTTTGGTGTTTCGGTTTTGTTTTTCTTGAGTGTTTTTTGGTTGCCTTTGGTGGGGGGCTGAAGCGAGCGAATGGCGCTTTGATTGCGAGCGCTCTTTGGCGGATATCACATCGACCAGGGCCATCTCCACGATGTTGAGGAGATTGGAAGGCCCTTCGAGAGGAGCGCTTTTGATTTGGCCGCGCACGCCACTGCGGGTGTAGCGAAGGGTTGGCTCGCGTTCATCTGCCTGGGTGTGATGGGTTGA
>JANWYL010000155.1 GCA_025056955.1 Sandaracinaceae bacterium
GAAAGGGAGGGGTCCAAACTTCTGCACCGTGAACGGCCCTCGTCCCATGCCACTTGGTCGATCGCTTGGGACAAGGCGCGCCGCAGCTCACCTGGCGATTCCCCACGTCCAAGGGGAGGAAGCGAGTCGCGGTAAGCAAGAAGCGACTGGCACACCAGACGCCCTGAAACCTCACGCAAGCGGTTGATGATCTCGACCTTTTTGGATTCGTTCAAGTCATTTCGCCGAAGAAATTGCTCGTAGCCACTCAGCATGACAGAAATTGGCATTTTGCCCAAAAAAGTGTGAAACCGGTTCACATCCCTTTCGCCCCCCAAGCGGCCAATCGCCTCGCTGGCTCCAAGCACCCCTCGTTCGAACGCCAAAAAAAGGAGCTCAAGCGAGTTTTTCGCTCCAAGCTTGCCAAGGGCCTCTGCACAGGCTTCACGCACATTCCGATCGCTGTCCCTCAGGCCTTGCTCGATCAAGGGAATCACGCGGCGGTCATTGATCGAAGCCAGTGCGGCATAGGCCCGCCGACGCACGCCAGCACGCCGATGGCGGATCATCTCAGAAAGCACCTCGATGCTTTCCGGCATTCCGAGGCGTGCGAGGGCATCGATGGCAGCATCGGTGATGGCATCGGGTGGCCCTGATCGCAACAAAGCGGCAAGAGGAGCGATAGCCTCTCGGGTGTTCATGATGGTGAGCAAAGTGATGGCTTCGCGGACTTCGTCTGGGTTTTTGCTTTGAAGCCTTGCTGCGACTTTTGGCAATTCCTCAATTGGAGGAATCTCTGGAGAAGGCGCTTCAGGGGGAGGGCTTGGCGCCCGCCGTGCCCTCTCTTTGGGAGCTGCCAAACCGAATGAATTGAGAAAAAAAAACAAAACACCCAAAAAGGTCCCTGCCCAACGCATCATGGAAATCTCCGGATTTCTGAACCTCAACCCTCATCTTACCTGCGCTGGCCCAAATCAAGGCATGACCGGTCAGACCTTGCTGCCTGCGAATGGAGGATGCCTAAGAAGCGTCCAATTCCAATGAAGGGTCAAAAAATTTCAAAAAGGGCATGCCTAATGCTAATCGCTTTTTAGGTCTTCTCATGTTCCCAACTCTTCGCTTGGCCACTTGGTTTCGCTGGCGTTCCGAGAAATTTTTGAATCCGCCATCTGAAGCGCAAGTCAAACATCGCTTTTTTCGCCAATGGTGGTCTCCTCGACGCAGGTGGATCGCTTTTATGGCCCTTGTTTTGGGCGCTCTCCTCTTCCATCACGCCAGAGAAAACACCGCCTCGATGGGGGATTGGAACCACTCAGTGGCTTCTGTGCTCAGGCGCCGAGGGCTTGAGGTAGAGCCAAAAGAAATTGTGTGGATTGAGCAAGATTCGAAATTTGGTTGGACCCCTGTTTTGTTTTTGGGAAAGAGGGAAGGGGAAGAGAGCGAAGTGTATGGGGCTTATGTGCGAAAAGGTCCAAAGGGCCTTGTGACTGATGTGTCCAACCTCGTAAACCTCACCCGAACACGGGCCTTTTCCGAAGAAGGCCTTGTCTTTTTTTGGCCTTATGCCGCCTTTTTAAGCAGAAGTAGCCGCGGAGTTGAGGCAATTGTGATTTTCGATTTGAGGGGCATACCCAAAAAAGCCACAAAGGGATGGAGCTGGATCGAGCGCGTTCAATACGCGATTACCAACTGGCAAAAAACCGGCCGCTTCAAAGGGATTGAAATCGTCCGCCTTGCGCTTCCTAGGCCAGAGAAAAAAGTGGAAATATCGATCGCAGGTGGGCTCCTTAGGGCTCGCCTTGGCGAAAAGGAGCTGATTGAATTTGACCTTCAAAAAAAGCGCCTCAAAACAGGTGAGGCCCACGTTCAAGCTGAGGTTCCAAGCATCCAAGGAGGCATCGCGTGGGTTGTGGACACGGTGCGGGCGTGGGTAGGCCCTGAGCCCATCGAATGGCTTGAGCACTTCGTTTTCAACCTCCGAGACCGATGGGAACGGCTAAGCTACCGCTGGCTTAGGAAAAAACAGGAAAGCAGCGGTCAAGAAGCCTTGATCGAAATGAAGGTGCGAAAGCCAAAAAAAACCCAAAAAGCCACTCTTCCATTCGGGGCCCAATCTCGCACACAGACAGAAGAGACAGAAGAAGAAAAGGCAGAGCTTCAATGGAAAGGGCATGATTTCCCACCCCCTCCGATTCATGGGATGCTTGTGCCACCAATTGAGGGTGAAGGCAAGTGGGTACCCCTTGCGGATGACCCCTTTGTGAATGCGTATCCAGGAGCTCCTCCTGCTTTTGCGCAAACTTTTATTCGGGTCGACCCGGAGCGCCCCTACGTTAAGATTTACATCGTCCTCTGGGATCCGCGCCAGGTCCAACTGCGAATCGTGGCCGGTACGAGAGAACCAGAGAGTGCGCGGGGGGAGTTCGGAACAGGTTCCATTCCACGCGATCCCTATACCTTGCGCTGGCTTGTGGCTGCTTTCAATGGTGGTTTTCAAGCGATGCACGGGGAGTTTGGAATGATGAGCGAGGGGCGTGTGTATCTTCCCCCAAAACCGTGGGCAGCCACTGTGGCCGTGCGTCGCGATGGTCGGGTTGGAATGGGAAGCTGGCCTGGGCCAAATTGGAAAGGTGATTTTGACGAAGAGCGAGCCATTGCACAAATTCCCGAAGATTTTGTCGAATTTCGGCAAAATTTGACCTCTGTCGTCGAAAATGGCCAGTTTAATCCATGGAAGCGGTGGTGGTGGGGAGCTGCGCCTCCAAACGCCAAAGAGCAAACCTACACCCACCGAAGCGGCCTTTGCTTGACCCAAGAAGGCTTTATGGCCTACTTTTGGGGGCCATCGATGGGGCCGGAAGCGATGGGGGCTGCGATGATTGCAGCCCGTTGTGTTCGGGGAATGCACCTTGACATGAACAGCGCCCACTGTGGCTTCGAATTTTTCCGCCCCTATCGAATGGAGCCAGATCCATTTGATCCTCCTTTGCCTCCTCTTGATGGGATCGAGCCAGGGAGCGAATACGATGGGCCTTTTCCCAATGCTCCTGGATTTGCCTACCGCGCGCGAAAGGCAGTGCGGAGCATGGCCATGCGATTTCCGCGCTACACCAATGCCGATCCTCGGGACTTTTTCTACCTCGTTCTTCGACCGACCTTGCCTGGTCCGCCTCTCCGAGATGGAACCCGGTTTTCCATGCGCCTCCCCGAGGGAATGTCATGGCCGCCTCCTTTTGGAGTTGCTGAGCACCCCCTTGGCCGAATCGTTCGGATCGATCCAAGGCGTGCCATACCTCAGCCCCTAAAGGAACCCCGTCACCTCAAAAAGATCGCCAGAATTTACACCCTTGGAGAAGGAAGCCATGCCCTTTTCGCTCGTCCCCTTGTGGTTGGCCTAAATTATGCGGTTGACGTGTCCAGCTCGGCGGGGATCCAATTGCTCAAGGGCCCATTGGCAAGCTCCAAAAGCAAAGCTGCAATTGGGGTTGATCGCGATGGCTTCCTTACCTACGTTGAGGGAAGTGTGCTCAATTTGCTTGAGCTTGCAGGCGTGAAGGAAGCGATTGAAGTGCCAGAAGGGGCCTTAAGCCTTTCTCCTCCCTCTGAGGGGACTGATACGAGTCCTGCTCTGTATTTCTTTGCTGAAGAGGCACCTCCCACTGAGATTCTTTGGCCTGAAAACCGACCTCTTCCTTACTCCAAGTGGGGTTTCCTCCAAGATCAAAGGGTGCGTTACTTCCGTACTGAGCCTCCCCGCTTCAGTCAGCCAAGCGATGGAAGCCGATAGGGCTTACGATTGGTGAAAAGCCGTTTTGCTCTTTTCCCTATGGGTTGCCCTTTTATAAACTACTAGTTGCGAAGAGCGCAGGTCCAAATGCTCCTACATTATTCATCCTTGGTAGAGGTGAATTCGTGAGAAGGCTCCTTCGGTTTGGAAAGTATCTTCTCCTTGAGCGAATCAACGTTGGTGGAATGGCCGAGGTTTACAAGGCCAAGCTCAGAGGAGTTGAAGGCTTTGAGCGCCTGGTTGCGATCAAGCGCATTCTCCCTTCCATTGCCGAAGATAAGGAATTTATCAGCATGTTTATCGACGAAGCGAGGATTGCTTCGCAGCTCAATCACCCAAACATTGTCCAGATCTATGAGCTTGGGAAAGAAGGCGAATCGTACTTTATCGCGATGGAATACATCCAGGGCAAAGATGTGCGAGCCATTTTTGACAGGGCCCGCAAAAGGGGAGAGACCGTCCCAATCCCAATGGCGTGTCACATCATGATGAAGGTGTGCGAGGGGCTCGACTACGCCCACAACAAAAAAGACGAAAGGGGGGTTGACATGAACCTCGTCCACCGCGATGTGAGCCCCCAAAACATCATCGTTTCGTACGATGGCGACGTGAAGATCATCGATTTCGGCATCGCTAAAGCAGCAAATAAAGCGAGCCAGACGCAAGCGGGCATTCTCAAAGGAAAGTTTGGTTACATGTCCCCTGAGCAGGTGCGCGGCCATCCGATCGACCGCCGAAGCGATATTTTTTCAGTTGGAATTGTTTTGTACGAACTTTTGACAGGAGAACGCCTTTTCCAGGGGGAAAGCGATTTTTCGACACTGGAGAAGGTGAAAAACGTCGATATCATGCCTCCCTCGACTTACAATCGAAAGATTCCCCCTGCGCTTGAGGCCATTGTGCTCAAGGCCCTCGCCAAAAACGTCGCAGATCGTTACCAGTCCGCAATGGATCTCCACGATGACCTTCAGTCTTTCATGTACACAAGCGGTCATTTCTTTTCACGTAAAGACCTGGCAGCCTACATGCGACAAGCCTTTGCGGACGATTTGGCAAAGGAACTCGCCCGACAGGAAGAGTACCGAAAGCTCGAACAGAATCTGGCTGAGGGGTCGAGCACTCAGGTGGTTGATCTTCATGAGATTGAGACCGAACCATCGCAGCCGCGGGCATCCCTTCAGGATGTGCGCGAAGGCGCACCTTTGCTAGAAAAAAGAAAAGCCACCCTGCTTGGAGTGGGAAACTCCATTCCCTCTTTTGGTTTCTCCTCTCAGCCAATGGTCGCGCCTACCGCCCCAGGGAATGCGGGAGCTGCCCTTGGAATCGATTGGGACGACGAAGAGCTATCAACCCAGGTTTACGATAAGCCCGACCTTTCGAAGAAGTTGCCAGACATCGTCCTTCCTCAACCCATGCTCAACGCCCCTGCAGAAGCGCTTCAAGGCCCCATCCCAGAAGGTGAAGTTGCCCGACCTGCGTTGGGTTTTGGAGGTGTCCAGGTACCTGCGACTGGTGTCCAAGCTGCGCCCCTTTTTCCGCCATCTCCTCTTTCTCCCGCTTCTCCTCCAACAGCTGGTGATGGCTCCTCTTTGCCCTTGCCATCCGCTGGTCCCGCACCGATGCCCACAATTCCACCCCTTTCCTCCCCATCTTCTCCTTCCCAGGCCCTTCCCAGAACGTCCCGAATTGGGTGGGTTGTCTGGGGTGGTGTGGCGATTTTGGCGTTGGCTGCAGTGGGAGGAGCATGGATTTTTTTTCAGCATCGTCCCGGAACCATTCAACTCACCACAAATCCTCCTGATGTTCGAATTTTTCTAAATGAACAACCCGTGCTTGCTTCGAGTTCAAGTCCATTTGTGCTTGCCCATTTGTCACCAGGCACTTACCAGCTCCGCATCGAAAAAGAAGGTTATGAAGCTTGGACCAGTACAATCCACCTTGAAGCAGGGCAACTGCTCACCATGCCGCCTGTTTTGCTGAGGCCTCTGGAGCCCACAGGAAGCCATAGCGCGCGAGGTGGGTACAGTCCGCCGCTACCTGTGCCAACTGGATTTGTGCTGGACACCGAACCCTCTGGTGCTCGGGTTTACGTCGGTGATCGTTTGCTTTCTGGCCGTACCCCTCTCGAAGTGACCGATCTCGCGCCTGGCACCTATTCGCTCCGGGTAGAGCACAGCGAAAATTATGCTCCTTGGGTGACCCAGATATCGATTGCACCCGGCCAAGTCTTGAGGCTTGAACGGGTTCGGCTCACTGTTCGAAACGCTTCGGTTCAGTTCACCTCTGCTCCTGAAGGCGCCGAAGTGACGCTTATTCGAGGCTCGGAACGCCGACGCCTAGGGGTCACTCCCATCACAGCCTTGGTCGATGTTACGGGAGGTCCATGGAACGTAGTTTATTCCAAGCCAGGATACGAGAGCACCCAGGCACTTTTGTCGATTCCTGAAGGAAAAACGGAGTGGACTCACTCCGTGACCCTCCGCGAAGAGAGGGGATCAACTCGGCACAGGGCATCGTCCCGTGCTCCGAAAGAAGCTGTTGATTCACCTGCGTCAACCCCTCAAATTCCTCAACGCATCGAGAACGCAGAGAGTGGATCCAGTGCTTCAGCCGGAAATGGCACACTTCAAGTCAATTCGATGCCTTGGTCTGAGGTGTATATCGATGGGCGCCATATTGGCAGTACCCCACAGACGAATATTTCACTTCCTCCTGGCACCTATCGTGTTGAGCTGATTAACCCTCAATTCAATGCACGAGAAAGTTTCACTGTTGAAATCAAAGCGGGGCAAACAGTTCGAAAAATCGTAAAATTGCAAATCCCTTGAGGAGGATAAACCTAGGGAAGCGCATGAGATGCTTCGGAAGAAGCCCCTTCTTCTCGAGAAGGAGAGGGCGAGGCTTTGCTTTCTTTATCACCCTGCTCGTCTCGGAGTTTTCGCAAAAGACGCTCAAAAAGCAAGCGCTCGAAAAAGCTTGGAAGAGATGGAGTTTGAATGGTGATGCGCACCCGACCGCTGCGGTTTTGGAGTGAAGCGATTTCAAAACTTCCTCGAAAAAAACGAGGGGGCCCTGGGCATTCGAAAAAGATAAATCCCCCCTCCATGTCCCGGTCGGCAAAGGTGCAATTGAGATCAACGCGCAGCAAGCGAATCGCAGTGGGCCATACGACCTCAAAGCGATATGGCACCTCCCCTGAGAAGCGCCCTTTGCTTTTTTGAGGAAAAGCAAGTACCCCAAAAAGGGCAAGAAAAACCATCGCCAGCCGCTTAGCCCAACGAAAGTTGGTGCTCATGCCTTGGTTTAACCAGAGTCCAAAAATTTTGGCAATGAATCGACAAAACTAATCAGACTTTGATGGCCCTAAAGAGCTCGCATCAAAAATCACCGTTGGCTCGCTGTGAATTGAATCTGCCTCTGGTGAGGTCTTTTGCGCTGAAGAGAACTTCCCTAGGTCGAAGCGAAGGGTTGGGAGAGATGCCACTGATTGGCGATCAAGAGAAAGGTCAGGAAGGGCCTTAAATCGGCTAAAGGGAGCGTCCTTGGAGAGGACCGGCTCAAGAAGGTTTTTGCCGTAATTTCCATGGGCATTTGAAAGATCAAGCACATAGCTTTCAAGGAGC
>JANWYL010000156.1 GCA_025056955.1 Sandaracinaceae bacterium
GAGTTCACACGAGCCGCGGTGGGCGTATGGGCGAGAGGGACAGTTCATGCTTGCGCGAAAGGTGCGGCCCTGGCAATCGCAAAACACCTGGGTGTCAGGGTTGCAGCGGTAGGTGGCTTTTTGGCAGGTCCACGTGACCTCGCAACCTTGTGGCCCAATGCAAAGCTCACCCTTTGGGCAATCGCGGTGGGTGTGGCAGGGTCGCCCTTCGGGGCTAACTCCATCGGGTGATGATGAGGCGTGTGGAATTGATTCATGGTGAGGCGGATACGAAAAGGGTGAATCCGAACCCATCCCCCTTGTGAGTTGAGGTGATTGGAGTTGAGGCATGGCTCCTGCTATGGCTTCACCTTCGCCACAAGGGCCGCGATGGGCATAGGGGCGGCCAGGGCAGAGGCGGTTGGCCCGAAAGCTCTGGCCATCACAACCGCAAAACTCCTCTTGAGCGCTCCCGCACCCCCGCACGCGTTCGCAGCGCCATGGCACGCCACAACCAGGAGGCCCATAACAACGCCTCCCACGTGTGCAATCGGCATCGCTTTGGCAAATCCGATCCCGATTCGTCCACAGCTCATCCCCAGGCGGGCTTCCAAGCTCACCAGCCTGTGCCAAGGCACCCAGCTCACAGGCACCAATGTGTCGGTAGGGACGGCCAGGACACCCCCGTGGTGCAAAGAAAGTCACCCCATCGCAATCGCAATAGGCAACCCGATCCTCACCGCACACCTTGGCTTCACCACACGCCCACTGCACCTTGCACCCACTTGGACCCCGGCACTGCTTCCCCACGGAACAATCCTCGTTAGAACCACAAGGTGGCCCTTCGGGCGGAAGTTCATCTTCATCAAACTCCTCGCTCTCCCCTTTGGTGGTTGCCTGAGGTTCAACAAGAGACACCTTATCACTTTGTTGTTCTTGTGGCTGAGCTCTGACAGGCATCACCCTTGAAATTGGCGTCGATGGGGCGGTGCACCCCAAAAGCAGGAAAGGAATCAATCGAAGCGCCTGACTTGACCCCACAAAAGCACCTCGCTTGCATCCGGCTCTGGTTCCTTTGGGCTGTAACGCATCAGCCACAAGAATCGGGCATCTCGGCATTTGGTCTTGGAGATCCACCACATCGCGGTGTCTTCAAAGCTTGGTTTTCACCATCGCCATCTCGATACACAATGCAGAGGATTGAACAACCTCACCCAAAAGCCTTTTCATCACATTGGCACCAAAAGGTCAATGCGCATTGGCGTTGGGGCTCCGTCGTAAACGAGGTTGTGCGTTTTGACACTTTTTGCGAGCCCCCCAGTGCGCCAAAGGCTTGCCAACTCACCAACCCCATCAAACAAAACCAAGGCCTCGGTAACACCCAACGGCCCCTCGCGATGCACCCTCACGCCTGCGGGTCAACCCACCCTGTCTGCTGCCGTAACACGCAACACCTCTTCGAGAGTGGTGATCCCCGCTTTCACCTTGGACAGGCCAGCCATTCTCAACGTGGCAACCCCTTGTCGAATCATCTCTTGCTTGAGCTCCGCGGCAGTGCAACCCTGAATGACCATTTCTTTGAGCCGATCGGTGAAGGGCATGACCTCGTAGAGCGCCACGCGGCCCTTGTACCCCGTGCCATTGCACTCCTCGCAGCCCGCCCCCTTCATGAGGCGCACGCTTTGGGCTTCTTTGGGGTCGAAGCCGGCTTCAACGAGCACCCTCGGATCGACACGCACTTCCTGTTTGCAGCGCTCGCAAATCCTTCGGGCCAGGCGCTGGGCGAGCACCAGGTTCAAAGAAGCGGTGACGAGAAAGGGCTCAATCCCCATGTTGAGGAGGCGTGTCACAGTGCTTGGGGCATCGTTTGTGTGAAGGGTGGACAGCACAAGGTGTCCCGTGAGGGCGGCTTTGATCGCAATCTCAGCGGTTTCAAAGTCTCGGATCTCACCCACCATGATGATATCGGGGTCTTGGCGCAAAAAAGCCCGGAGGGCTGCGGCGAAGTTGAAGCCGATTTCCTCGTTGATCTGGCATTGGTTGATGCCAAGCAGGTTGTATTCGATGGGATCTTCGGCAGTTGCAATGTTCACCTCAGGGCGGTTGAGCTCAGAGAGCGCAGAGTAAAGGGTGGTTGTTTTTCCTGATCCCGTTGGACCTGTAACGAGGACCATTCCGTATGGTTGGCTGATCGCCCACCTGAAATCGGCAAGGGGCTTGGGATCGAAGCCAAGCTTCGTCATGTCAAGCTGGAGATTCGACTTATCGAGCAAGCGGAGCACAATCTTTTCACCCCAGAGGGTGGGAATGGTGTTGACCCGAAAGTCCATCTCCCTCCCCTTCCCAAGCTTAAGCTTGATGCGGCCGTCTTGAGGCAGGCGGCGCTCGGCAATATCAAGCGAAGCCATGATTTTGATGCGCGAGGCGATGGCGTTTTTGAATTTGACTGGCGGCTTCATCACCTCGACGAGCATCCCATCGATGCGGTACCGCACGCGAAGCTCTTTCTCGTAGGGCTCAATGTGAATATCGGAAGCGCGCTTTTGGATGGCGTTGAGAAGGATCGCATTGCAAAGGCGCACAATTGGCGCATCCTCTGAGGCCCGAGCGAGGTCGTTGATGTCGACTTCTTCTTCTGGGGCGGCGACATCGATCTCGCCTGGGTCCAAATCCCTCATGATCGCGTCGATCGATTCGGCTGACTGAAGTGGCCCAGTATCCTGGCTTTTGGCTTTCTCTCCCTCGCTCAAAAGGCGCAAAATCTGGGCTTCTGACGCAATCACTGCTTCGACGTGATAGCCGGTCTTGAATTCGATGTCGCTGATCGCGTTGATGTTCATCGGATCAGCCATCGCCACAATGAGCGTGGCCTTTGGCCTCCCTGGCTTTTTCTCAAGCTTGAGCGCAATCGCTTTGTGACGCTCAGAAAGCTCGCGGGGGATGAGGCGCCTGGCCTCCTCGTCGATCGGGTATTTGTCGAGATCAACCGCAGGAATGTTGTACTGTCGGCTCAGGAAATTGACGATGTCCTTGTCGTTGATGTAGCCAAGCTTGCTCAGTTGATAGGCAAGCGTGGTGTTGGTTTTTCTCGCTTCTTCTTGGGCGGTTTGGAGCTGCTTTAGGCTGATGAGCTTTTCGCGAACCAAAAGCTCACCCACGCGATCGTTGGCCATTGTTCTTCACCTTTCGAGAGCGGCTTAAGTTGGAGGATATAGCACAAAGGAGCTCAATGCGCTTGGATTTTTGCTATCCTACTTTTTCGGTTTTTGGGCTTTAAGAACATGCGTTTCTTTTTTGCGCTTTGGAGCCCTCTTTGGAGAAAGGTCCGGGCGCTTGAGGCCCAAGGGAAGCTCGAAGAAGCGGCCCTTCTTTTGGCTGAGGCCGGAGAACACAAAGAAGCAGGGCGCTTCCTTAAGCGCGCAGGAGAGCGGGAGTTTGTGCTTGAAAAACGCATTGATCTTTGGAGGCGGGCCCTCGATCAGTGGCAAGAAAAAGACGCCGAAAGGCAAATCATTCAAAGGCGCCTCGCTGAAGACCTTCGCCGCTTTGGTCAACAGGGGCACCGCATCTCGCAAGTGCATCGAGAAGCCTTAAAACAAGCGGCAATCCTTTTTGAAGAGATCAAGGCCTGGGAAGAGGCGGAATCGATCTATAGAGAACTTGGGGACCTCGAAGGAAGAGCCCGTTGCCTCAAGGAGGCTGGCGCAATCGATGAGCTTGAAAAAGTTCTTGACCAAATCAACCAGGAATCTGCAAAAAAGGAAGAGGCAGAGGCCTTGCTTGCCCGTTTCGAAGAGGCAATTGCCCATGGCGAGAGGCTTTTTGCGCGTGAGATCCTCGAAAAGGCGCATAAGCTTTTGAGGCAAGATAAAATCCTTCGCGACCTCGAAAGCCGCCTTCTGGCCAAGTGGCCCAAAAAGCAGGTTGAGCTTGGTTTTCAAGGCAAACGCCTCACGCTGATTTCTGGACTGCCTGTGACAATCGGCCGGGGTGAAGTCGAAATCGTCCTTCGGGGCGCAAGCCTCTCAAGACGCCATGCGGAAATCACCCACGAGGAAGAGGGTTGGCTGCTTGTCGATTGCGGAAGCCGAAACGGAATTCGGATTCGAGGGCTTCCAATGGGGCTGCACTTCGCTTTGCCCCTCGGGGAAGCCATCGAAGTGAGCCTTGGTCAGGATGTGGAACTGCGCCTTTGCGCCAAGGAATCGATGCTTGAGATCGAAGTGACAGCTGGCCTCGATCGGGGGCGCCTTTTTTGGGTAGGGCTTGCAAAGGAGGGAAAAACCCTCTTTGAACTCAGAGACCTCCCCGCAAAAATCCGCTTTGAGCCAAAGAGGGTGCGTCTTGAAAGCGAGAAAGAGATGTGGCTTGAGCACGAATCGGGGCGCAAAGCGCTCCGTGGAGGGATCGATCTTTTGATCGGTGACCGGATCTTTTTGGCAGGGGAGCGCCTCGAGGTACTCGGATGAAATGGCTTGAGCGATTCTGGAAATGGTGGCGCAAAGCGGAGGGAGGGCCCGATAAAGCCAAAGAGCAGCCTCAACAGGCAAATCCGGAAGCTCTCAAAGACCCCCTTTCGGCTTTGCGCGAAGCGGTGATCGCCAAAAAAGACGGAGAAGCGCTCGCGTGTTTTGATGAGCTTGCCGCACAAAAGGGAGTGGCCTTCGCCCTGCGCGAGGCCAGCGCCCTTCTCGTCAATCACGAAATTCCGGCCCTTCGGATGCGCCTTGCGGCCGAGTGGGAAGCGATGGGAGATGAGGAAAACGCCCTCGCTTTGCTTGCGGATTTTCCAGAGCAAGGAGTAGACGAAACCCTCCTCATTGCGGCATGGTCGATGCGCGCGGAAATCGCTGAACGCCGAGGTCAAAGCGAAGAAGCCCGCCGCTTTTGGGAGCGGGTGCTCATGAAGGACATCCACCACCCGCGGGCACGGGCACGGCTTCTTGAAAACCAGAGCCAGCTGCGCCCTGGTCCAAACGCCACCATCGCACTTGAGGCCGAGCTCGCTCATGGGCGCTATCGGGTTCAGGGTCTTCTCGGACGTGGCGCATCTGGCACAGTTTTTGACGCATATGACCAACGGATTGGGCGCCGCATTGCCTTGAAGCTCATGCATCGCCGCGGCCCTGAGGAGCGGGCGCGTCTCTTGCATGAAGCCAGGGTACCTTGGGCGCTTTCGCATCCTGGAGTGATCCGGATCCTCGATGTCGATCCGGACGTGGGCCTCATCGCGATGGAGCCCCTCGAGGCCTCGCTGAGGGATCGCCTGCGCCAAGGGCTTTCGCCTCGGGAGTTGTGCATGGCCTTGGCGGAGATCGCCAAAGTGCTTTCCTGGGTCCATGAGGCGGGCTGGGTGCATCGCGACCTCAAGCCCTCCAACCTGCTTTTTCGTGCTGGAATGCCTGTCCTGAGCGACTTCGCTTTGGCCTTACCAAAGGGAGCGCTCCCCCAAGGCGGCGAAGGCACGCGTCCCTTCATGCCTCCCGAGCAAGCCCAAGGCAAACCTGCCGATCCGGCCCAGGACATCCATGCCCTTGGCGTGATGCTGGCCCAAGTTTTGCCGAAAACGCCTGCCTTAGCCCCCCTCATCGATTCGATGCGTGACCCCAATCCTGCCCATCGACCGAGCGCCTCTGCCATTGCCCATGCCCTCGAAAATGCTGCTTCCACCCTCTAAGCGCCGCCTGGCCTTTGTCGACTGGCTGCGCCTTGTGGCCTCAATCCAGATGATTTTGGGCCATACGATCGAAGCCCTCCTTTCTGAGGCATGGCGCAAGGGCCGCCTTTTCGAATTGTGGACGCTCTGGCGCGGCCTGACTGCCCCTGCTTTTCTCTTTGCCAGCGGTTTTGCCTTTGCGCTTGCCGCCCGCCTCGACCGTCCAGGGCCTCCTTCTGGGCGCCTCCGCCGCCTCCGGCGCGGCCTTCTGCTCATCGCCTTGGGCACACTGCTCCACCTTGGCGATGTTCCTCACCGCATCGATATCTTGCAAACAATCGGCTTTATCCTCATTTTCTTTGAGCTTGTTGTCGCTTCGCTCCCCTCTCGCCGGGCACGCCTTTTGGTAAGCGCGATTTTGGGCTTGGGCGTGGCCATCGGAAGCGAAAGGCTTGACGCTTTGGTCAACGCCAAGGCCGCTCAAGGCTTGCTGCGCTTTGGGTTGAGCTGGGTCGATCCTGGCGGGCCGGCCCTCTTTCCCCTCTTTCCTTGGACGAGCTACGCCGCCTTGGGGCTTACCTTCTCCCTTTGGCTTGCACCCAATGGCCCAGAGAGCGAAACCCGCTCCCTCCCTTTGCGCCTTGGAGTCATCGCCATCGCTTTGGCCTTCTTTTCCATGCTCGCTTGGAAGCTCTGGGGCCCCCCTTCGGCCCATTGGAGCGCAGCACCAAGCGTCATTTTTGGTCGCTTGAGTGGAGTCACCCTCCTTTGTGCCATATTTGCGCTTTTGAGCTCGCGTTGGCGCCTCCCTCCTTGGGCCGAGTTCCTCTCTGGGCAAAGCTTGAACCTTTACCTTGCCCACCTCACCTTGATTTACGCTCCCTTCTTTGGCTGGGCTCGCCTTTGGGGCCCTTCGCTCTCGCTGGCCCAAAGCCTGCTCGCCTCTGTCCTCGCCTTGGCCCTAAGCGCCGCCTGGCCTTTTCTCCTCCAACGTCTCTTTTTGCCCCTTGGCCCCTTCAATCGAAAATTCATGCGCCTGAATGAGCCACCCTTGCGTTCGGGCAGAAATTAAACTGCCACGCCTTCTCGCCACAGGAGGCCGGGGTTGCGAGAAACGGGCCTTTGTCCACGAAGCGCGCGGTGCTCATGGCCCAAAACCCAAAAAGACCCCCATTTGCCATGCGCAAGGCCCCCTAGAGGCGCTGGATTGTGGAACAAGCGCTCGCCTTTTCGCGTTAACGCGTTAAAGAGTACGGGCTTGCTTTTACGCCTTGGGCCATTTTTTGTGAGTCGGAAACATGTACACGGACGTCCGCGCCATCAATGATTTGGTTCAACGGGAAAGCGCTCTTTTCGATTCAATCCAAGAAGAAGTGCGCAAGGTGATCGTCGGCCAAGAAGCGATGATCGAGCGCATCTTGATCGGCCTTCTCACGGGAGGCCATGTTCTCCTCGAAGGTGTCCCAGGCCTTGCCAAAACCCTCACCGTCCGAACCATTTGTGATGCGATCGATGCGAAATTTTCGCGCATTCAATTCACCCCTGACATGTTGCCAGGAGATGTGATCGGAACGGTGATTTACAACCAGCAACGGGGAGAATTTTACGCCAAAAAGGGGCCGATTTTCGCAAACCTGGTATTGGCCGACGAGATCAACCGCGCCCCTGCCAAGGTTCAAAGCGCCCTTCTTGAGGCGATGCAAGAGCGGCAGGTGACGATTGGGGAATCGACCTTCGCCCTCGATCCCCTGTT
>JANWYL010000157.1 GCA_025056955.1 Sandaracinaceae bacterium
CACCGACACAATCAGGGTTGCAACCACAGTAAAAGCAGCGACAAAAACGATGCTCGCAATCACCAGGCTCAGCATGATTTTTTGAATGGCAAGGGCAGTGAAAAGGTTGTGATTGAGCGCTTGCCAATCCATGGTGTGGTAGGAGCCTTCACCAAGTTCTCGCTCAATCGATCGCGCAAAAGCCTTTGCAATTTGAGCGTCAACCAGGCGCACCTCGATGCCATCAACCACATCACCTCGATCAACGAGCTTTTGCACCTCTTTGAGGTGGGCGAGCACCAACTCGGAGTCGTACTCATCGAAGCCTGCGTTGAAAATGCAGCCCACCTCAAACTCCCTCGAGCGTGGGGATTGCCTAGGAGAAGCAAGGCCTCCCCATGTGGAGATGGGCGAAATGACATGCACGCGATCCCCGACATTGAGCGCCAATTCTTGGGCAAGGGTTGAGCCAACACAAAGCACAGGCAAGGGATCCTGGGAATCTCGAGGGGAATCCTCAAGCATCCGAATGGACTCCTCTGTCCAGGGCATTGAAGGCACCGAGGGAGCTTTAGCGAGTGCGCGCTCGGCATCTTGAGGTGAAGGGACTGCAACTTGAGGAATTTCAATGGGGGAGCCTTGAAGCGATGAGGCATCGGTTGTTGGAGCACTCGAGTCAGGAGGCAAAGGCTCAGTTCTGCCTTGAGACCAAGCGCGTTCCACGGCCTGAAGATAGGCATCCAGCTCGTTTGGCGCCTCATCCCCACCCCCAGAAACAGACTCACTTGCAAGCTGGCGTAAACTCCCCATATCCCCTGCCACAACCTGATGCGGCAAGCTCAACACCTTCTCGGCAGTCTCTGGATCAATTCCCTTAAACAACACCCCAGCAATGCGATCACCATGAATCATCATCATGGGATGGAGTCGAAAAGGCCCTGCTCCAACCACTTCAGGCATCGCCTCAAGGCGCTTCACCACATCGCGATATTCCTCAAAATCACCATATTTCATGATGAGCACATGGGCATTGGCCCCAAGGAGCTTGCGGCGAAACTCCTCTTCAAACCCCGTGGTGATTGCCAGCACCGACAAAAAAGCGCCAACTCCTAAAGCCACCCCCAAAACCGCTATCCACGTGATCACAGAAAGGGATTGGCTTTTGCGCGAAGTGAGATATCGCGAAGCGATGGCGAGGGTATAGTGCACGTCAAAAGTGGATTGCATTGAATTCAGGGGTAGTTCAACTCCTCACGCAACAAACCCAAAGCTTCTTCGAAAACCTTGACTGAAGAGAATCTCACCCATGCACTCGCGAGGAGCCCTTTTTGGATTGGCAAAGCTCTATTCAATGCGTGAGGACGAGTCAAAGCAAGCCCTCCGCCAAGCCCTCGAAGCCCATGCCGAGGCCGCAAACGTCCTCCGCAGTGCTGAGCAAAAGGTGGAAGATCACAAAGAAACCACGCGAAAAAGACTCGAAGCGCTCTTTGTTTCAGAAGGCAGGCTCCGCCCAAAAGAGGGAGCTTTGCTCTTTGCATGGCGCATGAAGCAAGCCCAAAAAGAAGCTGAGCTGCGTCAGGCGCTCGAAGCAGTCAAAAAAGACGAGAAAAGCGCGCGAGAACTCGTCGAGGAGGCACAGGCTCTTCTGGTTCAAGCCCAAGCTGAGTCCAAAGCCATCGCAGCTCGCTTAGAGCGCCTCAGGGCCGCCATCCGAAGAAAGGAAGATGCTCGGTATGAGGAGGAATTGCAGGAAATGACACTCTCAAAGCACAAGAATTTGACTGGCTCCTCATATCGGCCTAAGCTTGGCTTGTGAGACTCTGTCTTCTGGGAGCGCCCGTTTTTCAGGGCTTTTGCTCCTTGCTTGTGCTGCTCTGTGGGTGCGGGGACGGGGTCTTTGCCCAAGGGCTTGCCAAAGCCGAAGTTGACGTAAGTTGGAGCAGGGAGATTTGGCTAAAGGGCAGCCTGTTTGAAGATGGACTCGAGCAAAGGGAAAATGTGGCCCCCTTCGTTTTTGGACAAGAAGAGCCCTCACTTGAAGAGGTTTATCCGAGATATCCTCCTCCCCCATTGTTTTACCCGCTCGATGCATCGGGAGCACCGATTTATGGAATTGAGATTTCAATCGAAGACCCAAGCGGTCACGCCCTCTCTGCGTGGCACAGAGCCCTTCGAAGGGCAGAGCGGGAAGAAGGCCAAGCCAGGATGGTGATTTTTGGTGCCTCTCATGTTGCCCCAGACATTTGGCCAGGGATGGTGAGAAAAATCCTCCAGAAGCGCTTTGGAGATGGAGGCCCAGGCTTTGTCCTGCCAGCTCCTCCTTGGCGCGGCTACCATCACGAAGGACTTGAAATCGAGGGAGGAAGGGAGTGGAAAGCGCTGCGCTACCGGCCGCAGGAGGGAATTGGCGGGCGCTTTGGGTTGGCGGGCGTGGCCATTGAGAGCGAAGCGCCAACATGGGGTCGGGTCCGCTTGATTGATGCCAAAGCCACAAAGTTCGAGTTTTTCTTCGAAAGAAGGCCAGATGGTGGGATCTTTGAGGTGGTGCTCGACGGGCAGCTTGTGGGCCAGGTCGATACAAAGTCAAGCACGATTGAAAATGCCTACCATACAATTTACGCTGAAGATGGACCCCACGAGCTTGTCATTCAAACCCTCGAAAATGGCCGCATCAAGCTTTTTGGCGTTGCGATCGAGCGGGAGTTTCCTGGGGTGCTTGTGGACGCAATGGGAATCAATGGCGGGCGGGCGGCATGGCAGCTCAGCTGGGACGAAGCCCTCTTTTCTGAACACCTCAGAAAGCGAGTGCCCGACCTCGTGGTGCTTGCGTATGGAACCAATGAAAGCGGTGACGATCACATTCCTCTAAGCCGCTATGAGTCCGATCTGCGCCAAGTGATCGAGCGGATCAAGCGCGCGGTTCCGTGGGCAAGCTGTTTGCTGGTTGGGCCAAGCGATCGGCCGATTATTTTGAAAAATCGAATCGCCCTTCCTCGACAACGCACCTTCGATGTGATTGCAGTGCAGAGAAAGCTTGCGCGGATTTATGGGTGCGGTTTTTTTGATCTTGTGGCCTTTGGAGGAGGGCCCCTTCACATTCTCGAATGGGCCCGCGCCCGTCCTCCCTGGGCCCAACGAGATCGGGTTCATTTCACGCGCCGTGGCTATGAGCGGCTGGGCCAAGTGATTGCAAAAGCCTTGCTCGAGCGCTACTAGCCATCAATCTGGAAAGCCAGCTTCTTTCCACACGCGGACAAGCCGAATTTGATCCTGAGTGAGAGGCGGCGCCGGGCTAAGGGGCATGGCCCTGCTTTCGATCATTTGGAGGATTCGATCGATGTTTTGCTTCCATGCCTCGCTCGTGTGAAGAGGCTTGCTCGCGTTTCGCCCGTGGCAAAGTTCACAGTGGTTTCTAAAGAGGGGAAAGATGTCATTGGCCCAAGTTGCTGGCGGCGGTACATGCAAAGCGAACTTCAGGCGATGGGGCAAAATCGGCTCCCGCCATCTCACTGTGATTTCGATGCTGTGATGCCCTCGAGAAAGGTTTTGTGGGTCGATTTCAAAACTCCGCTCAGTGGGTTGAGAAGGCGCATTGTCGATGCGCAGCCGGATCGCTTCAAGCGCATCTGGATTTTCCGGTTGAATCCGAACCCTCGCCACTTCGCGCAAGCGGCCATCTGAAGGTAGCCCTGTGACCTCTACAAAACGGCGGACGCGCAAGCGAAAGAGCTTGCCGCTTTTAACCCCCCAGCACATCGACCCAGAAGCGCAGCGTAGGCTTGATCCTTCGGAAAATTCTTGCGGAACTCGGCACTCGCGCCAGAAAAAGCCATCCCAGTGGGCGCAAAAAAGGCCTCGTGCTCCTTCGCCAAAAAGCCACACTTCGCCTTCGGGGCTTCCAAAAAGAAATCGGGCCAAGCCCTGAGAAGGCAATTCCACCTTCAGGATGTGCCCGTCGAAAGAAAGGGCATGGAGCGCCCCGCCTTCGATCCACCAGGGCCTGCCCTGGCCGTCAATGGCCAAGCCCTCAAGGGTTTTTTGACGCTTGAGCCGTAAAGAGGCAATCGGCCTCCCCCCTTGAGCAAGCTCGATGCGCCAAAGCGCGTTTTCTTCGATCGCCCAAAGCACCACCCTCTCCCTCTTTTTGAAAGCCACAATCCGCTTAACCTGAAACGGCATTCTTTCGAAAGACCAAAAAGAAGCCTGGTTTCCTTGAGCGTGAAGGAGACCTCGGTTTGTGGCAAAAAACCAATCGACCTTTCCTTCCCCCCAATCCACTTGGGCCGCATCCAACAAAATCAAAGGCTCATCTTCATCCTTTGGCAAAAAAAGGCTGAGGAGATGGCCTCGGGTAAGCAGCACCGAACGCCCTTCACCCACAACAAGCGCCCATCCCTCCCCTGAAAGAAAGGTGCGCAAAGGAAACACCCCATCAAAAGGCTGCTCTCCACGATCTTCTGCAACCACAACAGGGGTGATCTGGGTCGCCACTTGGAGAGCCCCATCCGCATCAACCCTAAACATTTGGTCGGGACGGATGTGAAGAAGGAGCCCCCTCCTTGAGCTCCCCATCATGCCACCTCCTATCGCTAAGCAAAGAACCCCCCCATCGCCCAAAGGAACTGCTTCTTCAATCGCAAAGCCTTCTTCCAAGTCGCCTTGCAAAACGGGCTGAATCTCTTCGACGATGGGTTCGAGCGCTTCACCCCACTTTATCGAGTCATGATTGCAAGCTGGGAGCAAAAGCATGAGAAAAATGGTCCAGCGTCGGTTTGACCCATCGGAGAAAAGGAACATGGGACAATATAATACTAAGCACTTCCATGAGCAGGCACCATCCCCTATCATGATCACCGTATGAGCTTTTCCTTTGCACCTGTGAGGGTGGAACGCCATCAACCACGGGATTATGCAACAACCCAAGCAAATGCTTGGATCTGGGGCTTATGGAGCGTTGTGGCTTTTTCATTGCTTGGTTGTGATGGGAAGATGGTTCACATTCCCAAAGGAGATGGAGGCCACACCTCCCTTCCTCCTTGCGATCCACCCCTTGAAATCGATGGAGACACCCATCGGGTCCTTCCCCCAAGAGGAATCACCCTCTTTCGGGGCCGAGGAGGAAGTGGAAATCACATGTTTTCCATCGAAGGAGAAGGAGGGGAAATCGATGAGAGAAGGGGGATATTTGTCGCTGGACACAGGGCGGGTGAAGTCAAAGTCATCCTCACTGATCGGTATTGCCAGGGGAGAGCAGAAGCAAGGGTAACAATCATTGAAGGCATTCGATTGGTGCCAGAAAGGATCAGGGTGAGGCCTGGCATGAGGGTGAACTTTCGCGTTGAAGGTGGGTCTGGGTTGGTGCGCTTTTCGATTGCGTTCCGAGGTTCAGGAGCACCCACAATCAATGAAAGGGGCGAATACCAAGCAGGGGGGCAAAGGGGAGTCGATCTCATCCGGGCAGAAGACATGCAAAGTGGCGCTTCAGCCGATGCCATTGTGGAAGTGGATCCGAGTGCATCATTAACCCTTCCCTATGATTTCCTCGGCATTCCCCTGGACTCCAAGGTGGAGCCCAAAGCAAATGGAGGCAGTCAAAGGCTGCGCTGGGCAGTCACTCAAGGCACTTCCGTGGAAGTGGTTGAGGGCCATGCACTCCGGGGGATGCGCACCGGTCGCGCTCGCCTCAGGGGAGAAGATGAGTTCAGTGGAGCAAGCCTTGAGCTGACAGTTGAAGTTGGAATGCGCCTCAATGTGGACTCGACCTACGCCGGCGATCGCTCCGAAGCAACCCGAATCTTGGCCCATGATCTCAATGGAGATGGAGTGGATGAAGCCATTGTGACAATGCCCCTTTCGAATCTCCATCACCTCCGGGCTGGAGCAGTGCTCGTTTATCGAGGGACAAGCGAGGGTTGGCATTCGCCCCCGGCCTTCGTCGCCACAGGGGAGGCGATCGACGATCAGTTTGGCTCCTCGATTGCGGTCGGTGATGTGGATGGGGATGGGAGAAAAGACCTTTTGGTCGGCGCTTGGCAGGCTGACCAAAGCGGCATGAATTCAGGCGGCGTTTTCCTTTTCAAAGGGGCTGATGGAGATGGCTTTTTCCAACCAAGACCAGAGCAATCATTTGCTGGGATTGCCGGATGGGATCGTTTGGGCGCGAGCATGGTTTTGTGCGATCTCGATGGGGACAGGGATCTCGACCTCGTGATGGCAGCCCCGGATGCAGAAAGCCGAGACCGTCGTGCCCAAAACCAGGGCGCGCTCTACGTGCATCCCAACGTGGGTGGGAGGCTTCTTGGAGCCGCTGTTCAAACGATATATGGCGAAATCCCCGAGCCAGGCGGCGGCTCACGGCTGCACAATGACCTTCGGCTAGGGATGCGGATGGCGAGTGGGGATTTCAATGGCGATGGCCGATGTGACATTGCCCTTCAGGTGCAACGTCCTTTCAACAATTCGAATTGGTTCGATGGGGCTGTCCTCCTCTTTCAAGCCGCTGCCGAAGGCCGTGATCTTTCTCTAAGGCTCGAGGAAAGGCCCATTCTCATCCTCGAGCCTGAATTGGAGAAAGACGGTAACGACTCGATGCTGGGGCATGCCCTCCTTTTGCGAGACCTCGATGGAGACGGCAAAGATGAGCTGATTGTTGGGCAGCATCGCGCAAATGATGGAGAGGGAGGGATGCGCAAAGAACGCGCAGGAGCCGTTCACATCATTCGTGGTCAAAGGCTGAACGAGCGCAAATGGCTTCGAACGAGAAGCGATGAGCTCGTTTCTCTAAGAGGGCAGCTCGCTTACGCTGAACTTGGCTTTTCGCTAAGCGTCGCTGATGCGGATGGCGATGGAGTCGCCGACCTCGCCCTTGGGGGGCCTTGGGGAGAGGCCAGTCCGCCCACGATGATTTCGCGGCCAGGCGCGGTGCACATTTTCAAAGGGAGGCCAAGTGATCTTCCGCGTCTCGACGCTCCCACCCAGAGCTTTTTTGGCACTTCTTCTTATGAACGCTTTGGGTGGGCCCTGGCCCTTGCCTCTCCGCAACGCCTCCTCGTGTATGCTGGTTTGGCCGATGACGGAATTCCCGGCTTGAGCAACGCCGTTGACACAGGGAGGCTTTCTTTCTTCGCGCTCTCAACCCCAAGCCCTTCGTCCACCATCATCCCCCTCCCCATCGCCAGAGGAGGGCGCCGCTATGGGCAATCTGTGGTCACCCTTGACTTTGATGCCGATGGTTTGCCCGACCTTCTGGTTGGGGCTCCTGGCGAAGCGTTCCGAAACCCATCTTCCGCTTATCCTGAGTTTGGGGCTTTCCACGTGTACCTCGGATCCCATGGGGATCGCCCCAGCTGGCGTGAAACTCCCTCG